>CBHTVL010000109.1:0-6933 GCA_966096475.1 uncultured Burkholderiales bacterium | reverse complement strand
CGTGGGCGGCGGCCTGCGAGCAAAGGAATGTGCCGACGACGTTCACTTCCAGCATCTGGTGCAGCGTTGCCAGCGGTGTTTCCAGAAAATGTTTCTGTGAGCCGAGGCCGGCGTTGTTGATCAGGATGTTGGCGGGGCCGAACATTTCGCGCGAGTAGTCGATCATTGCCTGCACTTCTTCGGGAATGCGGATATCGACCTTGCAGGCTGCGGCGCGGCCGCCTGCGGCAGTGATTTCTGCGCAAACGGCGTGAGCGGACTCTTCGTTGTTGTCGGCGAGCATGACACTCGCGCCGGCGGCAGCGAGGCGGTGGGCAATAGCGGCGCCGATGCCGTTGCCGCTCCCGGTAACAATCGCGGTCTTGTCGGAAAATTGAACGGACATTGTTGATGCTCCAGAGGTATGCGGTGTCCGCATCGCGGAATATCGCGATGCCGGATGACGAAATCCAAGGCTAACACGTGTGCTGCGGCTGGTCGCTGATTCACTGATCCGTTATGCTGCATTTTTTGCGACAGGCAAGGAAGTTTCGAATGACAAATGCAGATTCGCAATACGCGGCATTGTGGCCGCGCGGTCCGCGTCAGGCCAAGGTCAAGCCGCTGGCCAAGCGGCTGGACACGCTGGAAGGCAAGACCGTAGCTTGGGTCTGGGACTACGTGTTTCGCGGCAACGAGGTATTCGAGCAACTCGAAGCCAGCATGCGCGAACGTTATCCCGGCGTGAAGTTCCTGCACTGGGATCTGTTCGGCAATACCCACGGCAGCGATGAGCGCAATGTCGTTGCCAATCTGCCGCAAAAACTCAAAGAACTCGGAGCCGACGCCGTCGTCTCCGGGATGGGGTGTTGAGGGAGCTGCACGCCCGCCGTGTTGCGGGCCAGTGTGGCGGCTGAATCGGCGGGGATCCCGTCGGCGACGCTGGTATGTGAAAGCTTCATGACGCTGTCCAAGGCGGCATCACAGGGCCTCGGTTATCCCAATATCGCGGTAGCCCCGGTGCGCGGTCATCCCGGTCTGCAAAGCAAGGAAGTGCTTCAGCAGAACGTGCGTGAACTGACACTTGATGGCGTGCTTAACGCGCTGTTCAAAATGCCGGCGGCGGCCACCGTGGGCGGCGAGCCCGGTGCGCGCGATGTGATCTGCAGCGGCACGTTTGAGGAGGTCAATGAATACTTCCTCAAGCATGAACTCTCTGATGGCCTGCCCATCGTGCCGCCGACGGTTGAAAAGGTGGAGGCCTTCCTGCGCCACACCGGGCGCAAAGCTGATGAGGTGCTGGGCGTCATGCTGCCCGACAACCGTGCGGCGACGGTATGGAGCGTCGCGGTCAATGGCGTAATGGCCGGTTGCCGTCCGGAATACATGCCTGTTCTGGTGGCTGCGGTCGAGGCCATGGCTGATCACGATTACGGCGTTGAACACAGCGGCAACACGCCCGGCGGGGATAACCTGATCATCCTCAACGGGCCGGTGATCAAGACATTGGGTTTCAACTATACCCAGGGCGTGATGCGTGACGGCTTTCAGGCCAACACCAGCGTCGGGCGCTTCTGGCGGCTGTATTTGCGCAACGTCGCAGGTTTCCTGCCGCACAAGAATGACAAGGCAACGTTCGGCAACACCTGGCGGGTTGTTGTTGCAGAAAACGAAGACGTCGTCGCCAAAATCGGTTGGACGCCGAATTGCGCGGATTACGGATTCGCTGCGGGTTCGAATGCGCTGTCCGTCGGACGTTATACCGGCGGCAACCACATCTCGTCGGTGTCGGGGTCGACGCCGGAAGAGTTGATGCCTTATATCGCCGATGCAGTTGTGCGCCAGTACTCCTGGCAGATCATGTTTTCGGTGGGGCAGGGTTACGACACGCTGCGACCTTTGTTGCTGCTGTCACCGATCATTGCCGAGACCATTGCCGCAGGCGGCTGGTCCAAGGAGAAGTTCCGCGAGGAATTGTTCAGGCAGGCGCGCATGCCGGCGCGCATGTTCGAAAAAATCCTCCGCGACTGGACGCAGAAACCGACCTGGAATCTGACCGAGGAGTATCAGGCGGGACGCATTCCGAAAATGTTCTGTGAGTCTGCTGATCCGGAGCGAATGGTACCGCTGGTGTGGAAGCCGGAGGACTTCCAGGTAGTTGTTACCGGCGACCTCGGACGCAACAGCATTTACGTGTTCGCCCATAACGGCGTGCTTGGTTTCCCGGTTTGCAAGGCCATCAAGCTGCCGGGTCAATAAGCGGTATGTTTAAAAATAAAACGGGCGCCGCAGCGCCCGTTTTATTTTGTGCTCTTGTGTTACTCCGCCAGTTAGCGCATCACCTCGATCAGGTCGGATTTACCCTCAAAACCGATACCCGGCAACTCCGGCATGGTGATCTTGCCGTGTTCGACGCGTACGCCATCGGGGAAGCCGCCGTAGGGCTGGAACAGGTCGGGATAACTCTCGTTACCGCCGAGTCCGAGGCCGGCTGCGATGTTCAGTGACATCTGGTGCCCGCCATGCGGGATGCAGCGTGACGGCGACCAGCCGGCAATGTGCAGTTCGCGCAAAGTGCGTTCGTATTCGCAAAGGCCGTAGGACAGTGCGCAGTCAAACTGCAGCCAGTCGCGATCCGGGCGCATGCCGCCGTAACGCAGCAGGTTGCGGGCGTCCTGATGGCTGAACAGGTTTTCGCCGGTGGCCATCGGCCCCGGATAGAACTCGGCGAGTGCGGCCTGCAGTGCAAAATCCAGCGGGTCACCGACTTCTTCATACCAGAACAGCGGGTATTGCCGCAGCGCCTTGGCATAGGCGATGCCGGTTTCCAGATCGAAACGGCCGTTGGCATCAACGGCCAGTTGCGCGCTGTTGCCGATCTCAGTCAGCACAGCTTCAATGCGCCGGCAGTCCTCGGCGAGATCGGCGCCGCCGATTTTCATCTTGACGACGTTGTAACCGCGGTCGAGATAGCTGCGCATCTCTTTACGCAGCGCCTGCAGATCCTTACCGGGGTAGTAATAACCGCCGGCGGCATAAACGAAGACTTTTGGATTGGCGGTGACGCCGTGTTTTTCGGCAAGCAGGCGGAACAGCGGTTTGCGTGCGATTTTGGCCACAGCATCCCAGATCGCCATGTCGAGCGTGCCGACCGCAACTGAACGTTCTCCGTGGCCGCCGGGTTTTTCATTGATCATCATCGCGTTCCAGGCACGGTGCGGATCGATATTGCTGCCGCTCTCGTCAAGCAGGCTTTTCGGATCGGCTTCCAGCAGGCGCGGCGCGAAACGTTCGCGGATCAGTCCGCCCTGGCCGTAACGGCCGTTGGAGTTGAAGCCGTAGCCGACCACTGTGCGGCCGTCGATTTTGACGTCGGTGACCACGGCGACCAGGCTGGTGGTCATTTTGCTGAAATCAATATAGGCATTGCGGATCGGCGAGGCGATCGGTTTGGTGACTTCACGGACATCAACGATGCGAACCATTCGTGGTTTCCCGGAAAAAGAGTGTTGGAGAGTCGGGTTTCAGGTCTTGCGGAAAGGCAGCCTGGATATTGCCGGTGATTCCCCAAGTTTACACCGGCAGGTGCCTGTGACAGCATGCAGCGAACGCGTCCGCCGGACTGCGGGCTTGCGATAAAACGGAGGCAGAATGATGAATGACCGGACGATGACGCTGCATTTTAATGACGGCAGCAAAATGACCTTCGAATTTCCGGAGCAGGCCAAGAGTGCCGCTGCCAAGCAGATCAAGCTTGCCGAGTTCATGGCCAGCAAAAATGTGGTGGTTGAAGCCGAAGGCCAGGTCATGGTGTTCCCGATGACCAGTATCAAATACATTGCCTTTCATTCGGCGGGGCAGGGTTTTTTCAAAGGGACGGCGTTGCCGCGCCAGTCCATCATCAAGGCGCGTATTCGCGACTACTGATTGGCATTACGGCTTTGTGCTGCCGAAGCTGCCGCACCGCCGGTCATGCCGTCTTTCTGTTGGCATCAATATTGCTAGGTATTTTCGGCATCTGCGCGTGTCGCGTACTCCGCGCGCGCGAACAATAACTTGAACAGAAAAACGCAATTGGACACCACTGCAGCCTTGATATCCGGGTCGCCGATCGAGCGCTACCTGAAAGAATTGCACGCCCGTTATGCCGCGTTACCCGAAGGGAAGGTTGCCGACTACATTCCCGAACTGGCAAAAGCCGATCCCGGCTGGTTCGGCATTTGTATTGCCACCCGAGACGGCCATGTCTACGAAGTCGGGGATACGCGCCAGGCTTTCACCATCCAGTCGATATCCAAGGCCTTGTCCTATGGTCTGGCCCTGCAGGATCGCGGCGAGGACTTCATGCTTTCCCGGGTCGGGGTCGAACCCTCAGGCGAGGCCTTTAATGCCATCAGCCTGAAGCCCGAAACCGGGGCACCGTTCAACCCGATGATCAATGCTGGTGCAATCGCCACCTGCGGACAGATTCTCGCCACCGGGGAGCAAACCCGGATACAGCGTATTCAGGCCTATCTGTCGGCCTGTGCGGGACGTCAATTGGATGTGAACCGGCAGGTCTATCAATCCGAGAGCGAGACCGGTCACCGTAATCGCGCCATCGGCTGGATGCTGCGCAATTTCGGCATTCTTGGCGAAGAACCGACGGAAATTCTTGAAACCTATTTCCAGCAGTGCGCGATAGAGGTGAACTGCCGCGATCTGGCACTGATGGGGGCGACGCTGGCCAATCAGGGACGTAATCCGCGGACCCGTGAACAGGCGGTTGATCCGGATGTGGTGGATAACGTGCTGTCGGTGATGTCGACCTGCGGCATGTACGATTTTTCCGGTGAGTGGATTTACCGGGTAGGGCTGCCGGCCAAGAGCGGCGTCGGCGGTGGCATCCTCGCCGTGCTGCCGGGCCAGTTGGGTATCGGTATTTTTTCTCCGCCGCTGGACGAGCAGGGCAACAGCGCACGCGGCATCAAGGTCTGCGGCGATCTGTCGCGGGACCTTGCACTTCATCTGTTCGCCAACGGATCGGCGCCGACGCCGGCGCTGCGCCTGTCCTATACCGGCAGTCAGGTCACCTCAAGCCGTCGCCGGCCGCATACGGTCCAGCAGACGCTGCGTGGCAGCGGACACCGCATCCGTGTGCATGAATTGCAGGGAGAACTGATTTTTTCAACACTGGAGCCGCTGGTGCGCATCGCGCTGAAGCAGGCGCCGTATTGCCAGTATCTGGTGATCAATCTGCGCAACGTCGTCAATATTGATGATGTCGCGCTGAAACTGCTGATCGATTTGCGCGGCAGCCTGGGTGTGCAGGGTGTGCGGATGGTGGTCTGCTGCGCCGGGCGTTTCTCAGTCAAGCTGCGCAAGGCCGGATTTCCCGAAGATGCGCTGTTTGACGATGACGATGCGGCGCTGGAGCGTTGCGAAAACGCACTGCTGACGGAGGTCTCCGGTACCGGTTGGATCGGTGCGCGTGCAGTGGGGCTTAATGATATTGCGCTGCTGTCCGGGCTGAATGGCAGTGATTTGGCGATGCTCGATGCCGAAATGCCCGTTCGCACGGCGCCGGCCGGTGACTATCTGATGCGTGCCGGTGACGCCGGCGACAGTATTTATTTGCTGATGTCGGGTTCGGTCGAGGTGCGCCTACCTTCGGATTCCGGCGGCAAGGGTTCCCGGCTCGATGTGTTCGAAGCGGGTATGAGTTTCGGTGAAATGGGTTTGTTGGATGGTGCGCCGCGGTCTGCCGATGTCATGGCGCTGGAGCCGGTGAGCTTCCGGGTGATTGACCGCGTGCTGTTTGATCGTCTGGGACGTGATCGCCCGGACATCAAGATTCGGATGCTGGAGCAGATTGCCCGACAGCTGTCGTCAAATCTGCGCAAGGCCAATACCGAGGCTGCGGCTTATAAAGGTTGATGTACGGCGGATGATGTAAGGTTGTTGAAGCGGGACGGAAGGCAGGGTCAGTCCATATCGTAATGCCATGGGCCGACTCGCTGCTGCGGCTGCGGTAAGATCAGCGTTCATTCTGACAACGCTGCAAGCTTACGGAAATACATGGCACTGCATTCTATTCCGCTCACCCTGTTAGCCTCCGCCCTGTTGTTTGGCGCTGTTTCAGCCGCACCGGCTGCCGACACCTATCCACAGCGTCCGGTCCGGCTGATCATTCCCTATCCCCCCGGCGGCGCCGGCGACATTGTCGGCCGCATGCTGGCCACCAGCCTCAGCGCGGGACTGGGTCAGCAGATGGTCAATGACAATCGCGGTGGCGGCGGGCAGGTCATTGCCTCCCAGATCGCCGCCGGTGCGCCCCCCGACGGTTACACCCTGTTTCTCGCCAGCGCGACGCATTCAATCAATCCGGCGCTGCGCAACAATCTGCCGTACGACACACTGAAGGATTTTGTACCGATCACACTGGTGGCGGAGTCGCCGCTGGTGTTCGTGGCGCATCCCTCACTGAAGGTCGGCAGCATCCGTGAGCTGATTGCCGCGGCCAAGGCCCAGCCGGGCCGCATCAATTACGCGTCATCCGGTCCCGGTTCCGGCGGTCATATGTCAGTGGAACTGCTGCAGTCGCTGACCGGCATCAACGTTGTGCATATTCCGTACAAGGGCGCCGGCCCCGCGCTGGTCGATGTGGTGGCCGGGCAGGTGCAGATCATCTGCACCAGTCCCTTGCCTTCGATGCCCCATGTCAAGAGCGGGCGGCTGCGCGCACTGGGCATGACCAGTCTTGCGCGCTCGCCGGCTTATCCCGACATTCCTGCGGTATCGGAGACGGTTCCGGGCTATCAGTCAACGCTGTGGTACGCGCTGCTGGCGCCGGCGAAAACACCGCCTGCGATCATCAAGCGTGTACATGATGAAACCCTGAAGTCGCTGGCGGCGCCGCAGATGCGCGAGCAGATGCTTGTGCTTGGTGCGACGCCGGTCGGCAACTCGCCGCAG
>CBHTVL010000108.1:0-6979 GCA_966096475.1 uncultured Burkholderiales bacterium | reverse complement strand
ATTTCGGGGCCGGCATCGAGCAGTTCGGTTTTGGCGCCCAGCGCCTGGAGTTTTTTCGCAAGCAGGTTGGCGATCTTTTCCAGGCCGGCGAATTCCGCGCTGCCCGATTCGATATCGACCAGCTCTTTCATCGTCTTCAGCATGGCCGGCTGCTCTTTTTTGGCCAGCGCGATGATGGCTTCATTGGCCGCAGCCCATGTGCTGCCGGCATACAGCGCCAGTGCCAGAGAGATGCCATATGCAATTGTTTTTAATGATTTTTTCATGTGACCCCCTGAATAACTGCAACGTGATGCGGTCGAAACGGTTTTTATGGGCTGCCGGAAAACGTTGCAGCGGAAGCGGCTAACGCTTGCGCCAGATTTCGGCGCAGGCGCTGACGGCCGCATCGACATCGCTGTTGCCGATGTGGCGATGGGTGACAAAACGCAGCGAACCGGAATCCGCGGGGCTCACGGCAATGCCCCGCTGCGCAAACTCTTCCGCCCACTGCGTTGCATGACGCCCGCTGGCGCGCACGCTGACCCTGACGATATTGGTTTCCACTTCCGCCGGATTCACCAGCGTGGCATTCACGCCATTCAGTCCGGCGGCCAGGCGTCGCGCCGTGGCGTGATCATCCTGCAGCCGGTTGACCATGGTTTCCAGCGCGACGATGCCGGCGGCGGCGATCAATCCTGCCTGCCGCATATTGCCGCCGACCATGCGCCGGAACGGCCGTGCGCGTTCGATGAAATCGCGGCTGCCGCAAAGCACCGAGCCGATTGGCGCCGACAGCCCTTTGGAAACGCAGAAACCCACTGAGTCGGTATGACGGGCGATGTCGGCGGCGGGCACGCCGAGTGCGACCGCGGCATTGAACAGCCGCGCGCCGTCGGTATGCACCGGAATGCCGTGACGCCGCGCCAGCTCGTGCACCATTTGCATATGCGCCAGCGGCAGCACTGTGCCGCCCGCACCGTTATGCGTGGTTTCCATGCAGATCAGGGCCGTACCGAAATTGTTGCGGGTCATCGGCCGTACGGCTTCGCGCAATGCGGCTTCCTCCATCGCGCCGCGCGTACCGGGGATTGCCTTGTAAAACACGCCGGCAACGGCGGCGAGTCCGCCGAGTTCGGTGTTGAGTATGTGTGCGCCGCGTTCAAGCAGGACTTCGCCGGCGCGCGAGGTATGCGCGAGCACCGCGACCAGATTGGTCATCGTGCCGCTGGGCATGTAAAGACCGGCTTCCTTGCCGGTGCGTGCTGCGGCCAGCGCTTCGAGTTTGATCACTGTCGGATCGCCGTCACGTGAATCATCACCCTGGGTTGCCGCCTGCATCGCCGCGAGCATTTCGGCGGTCGGTCGGGTCACAGTGTCGGTGCGGAAATCAGTCAGTGGTTTCATGAGTCATGTCTGAAAGGGTTGGATCGCAAAGGGATGGTGCGCGACTGTCATTGTAAGGAGATCAGTAACACTCCGCTTCGCCGGCGGGTTGCACCGGGCGCGCGACAAATCCGAATTTCGCGGGCACATCGGCGGCGCTGATCGGCCGCACGTTAACCAGCGAGGTGCCGGTATCCAGTTGCAGTCCCGGATCGCCGCCGCCCTGCAGGACATCCATCGCGGCGGCGAGTGCGTTTTCATCAGGCGTTTTTTGGTCGAGACGAAAACGCGGGACCAGCAATTCCAGATCGCTGTCATGTACCAGGCCGATGCCCAGTGCGGTGTCGAGCAGCATCTGTCCGGCGTCATCCATATAGGCGCTGCGGATATCGGCCGTGCCGCCGCCGCTGTGTGCAGTGACTTGCAGCGAAGGCCCCGCTGCGGGAGCAACCCGGTAGATATAAGGCGTGTAATCGAGCGAGACAAACACCCGCTGCGGACCGTTCTGCAGAAACCAGCGTCCCTGTTCGTCGCGGCTGTAATTGCGCCCGAAAAACTCGGCGATGCCGGGGTTGGTCACGCGGTCGCCCTTGAGCAGCCAGTGGCCACGACGGTCCAGTGACAGCCAGCCGAAGACTGACGGCACATTGGGCCACTTCGCCATTCCGCGGAGAACGATGTCATCCATGGCCGGAATTTATCACGCGGCCGATTAACCCCGTATGGCGCCGCGCCGCGTTTACAGTCTTTGCATGAATACCCTGTCCGCCATTCCGTCCGTGTCACTAAGCCAGCTTCCGAGTCTGCAGCCGCCGACGGGTTGCCGGTCATCCGGGGCTTCTGCATACTGGCGTCCCGTGATGCCCCAAGAAGCCGACGCCAGCGACGAATCGCTCATGCTTGCTTATCGCGATGGCGACGCCGGCGCATTTGACCGGCTCTACGAACGCCATCGCGGCGGCGTGTACCGTTATCTGCTGCGCCAGTGCCGCAATGCCGCGCTGGCGGAAGAACTGTTCCAGGATGTCTGGATGAATCTGATCCGTGCCCGCGCCGCCTATGAGGTGCAGGCGAAGTTCTCCACCTATCTCTACCGCATTGCCCACAACCGGCTGATGGATCATTTCCGCCGCCGCGATGTGCTGGCGGTGTCTCTGGATGATGAGGCCGCCACGCCGGTCGATGAACCGGCAGCGCCGCCCGGCGCACAGCCGGAAGTTTCTATCGAGGCGCGTGCGCAGGCGGCGCAGTTGCTGGCATTGCTCGGCAAATTGCCGGAGGAACAGCGCGAAGCTTTTGTACTACAGCAGGAGGGCGGATTGAGCGTCGAGGCAATCGCCGACGCCACCGGTGTTTCGCGCGAAACCGCCAAAAGCCGGCTGCGTTATGCGATGGCCAAACTGCGGGAGGGCATGCAGTCATGGCGCTGAATTCCGGAAACGATATGGAACACGACGAAACGCTGGCGAAGCTATATCGCGCGGCAGCGAATGAGGCACCGCCGGCGCACTTCGATGCCGCGATCCGCGCTGCTGCCCGTCGCGAGGCCGGCGCCGGACCGCGGTCGATGTCGCGGCTTCGGACCTGGCAGGTGCCGGTGTCGCTGGCCGCTGTGCTGGTTCTATCGGCGACCCTCGTACTGATGATGCGCGAGGAGGGCGCAGACCGGCTGGAGACCGCCGTCGAGCCGGCACCGCCCCGGGTGGCGGCGCCCGCCCACCCGGCCGAGCCCCAGGCCCGGCCTGCCGAGGCTCAGCCGCCGGCATCGCCGCCCCGGGCAGCGCAATCCCGCGTGCAACCGCCGGCAGCCAATATGGCAGCTCCCGTGCCGCTGTCGGCACCCCAGGCCGAGCAGAAGGTATTGGCCGGCAAAGCCGAACTGCCGGAAACGCCGCCGGAACCCCGCCGGGAAGTGGCGGCGATGGCCGAAGCGCCCCGGCCCATGATGCGATCTGCGCCGGCGCCGGCCGCCGCGGATGCCGTGGCCGGGCGCATGGCCCGGTCAGCGCCGGCGGCCAGTCCGGCGGCCGCAGCTTCGGCTGCCCCCCCGTTGTGGCAGGACCTGATCGATCAACCCGCGGACAAATGGGTCCAGCGCATCCTGGAATGGCAGCGCGCCGGCCGCAGCGCCGATGCCGAAGCACTGGTCCGCGAATTCCGGCGGCGCTTTCCTGAACAGGCCTTGCCGGCCGAAATCCGCCAGCCATGAGCCTCGATCCCCGGCCGGAAAAACCCGAGGCCCCCGAACCCTGGCAGTGCTGCCAAAGTGGCTGCGAGCCCTGTATTTACGACCGATACTGGGAAGCACTCACTAACTTTGAGGCAGCACTTCGGGCCTGGGAGGCGCGCCAGATTCCGCCGCAGGCCGACCCGCAGGATGAGTTATAACTACCTGTTTTTAATAAGTTATTTATTAAAATCCGGCTCAAAATGAACTTCACGCTGCAATGCGCCTCAAATCACTGCCTTTTAGCTGAAAAGGGCAGGTTTCAGAGCAGTAAAATTTAAAGTTATATTTTAAAATCAGTAACTTATAAAATTTATTGCATTGCGGCAACTTGTACCGGTAAACTCCGCGTCCTTTTCCAAGCCAGTCGGTCAAACAAAGGTGGAAAAAACCCTCTGTTTGGGTTGCGGCTCCCGGTTTGAACACCTAGAATTGGCCAGTTTTTTTGAGTAGCCCACAACCTGTAGTGGTTTTGGGCTGAACGCTGTCTTAAGGAGACACCCGTTACCGTAGCGAGGTAACAACAGATGCAGCGCCCCGCTCGATGCGTTGGCGCAAACCCGAAAGGAGGTTTTGCGTGTTTGCAAAATCGATTTCAGAACTATCCCCGATGGACCGTGTGGCAGAACCGCTGCCCCGGCTCCGCAAGATCGTCACCCTGGCCGTTTTCTTTGCCAGCTTCTCCGCCCTGATCCTGTTATTGCACGAACGTTACGGCATCCAGTTTCTGGAATCCGCCTTTGATGTCGTGCAAACAGAAGCCAGCGCCATTTCCGCCCGTGTGCTGCCGCAGCCGGACGAGGCCGTGGTCAAGCCGGAGGATGCCCGCCATGTCGCCCTGGCCGAATACCTGGCCAAGCGCTACAAGGTGGCCCAGGACCTGACGCTGGACTTTGTCCGTATCGCCCATACCGAAGGCGCCAAGGTCGGTCTCGACCCGCTGCTGGTGATGGCGGTGATCGCGGTCGAGTCCCGCTTCAACCCGATCGCCGAGAGCGTTGTCGGCGCCAAGGGCCTGATGCAGATCATCCCGAAGTTCCATACCGACAAGCTGGCGAAGTTCGGCGGCGAAAAAGCGGTGTTTGACCCCGAGTCGAACATCCGTGTCGGCACGCGCATCCTCAAGGAATACCTGTCGCGCACCGGCAATGTCGGCATCGCGCTGCAGATGTATGCGGGTGCACTGGGCGATGACAACGACACCTACACCACCAAGGTGCTGGGCGAGAAGCAGCGCCTGCAACAGGTCGTGGCCAATCTGGCCGAACCGGCCCCGGCTGCCCCGCGGCTGGTGCAGCGCGTTCGCGTCGCACACCGCGGCGATTCCCCGCTCGGCGAATAACCCGCCGACGGCATGGCCGGCATCCGCATCGTCTGGCCTGCGGATTCGGTCATTGCCGACCTGAACCCGGGTCCGACGGTCGCCAAACTGCTGGCCGCTTTGCCGGTTCAATCCAGCGTCAATACCTGGGGCGAAGAAGTCTATTTCACGCTGCCGATCAAGGCGGCGCTGGAACCCGGCGCGCAGCAGGTTGTTGAACCCGGCACCGTCTGTTTCTGGGTCGACGGCAGCGCGCTGGCACTGCCCTGGGGACGCACTCCCGTATCACACGGTGATGAATGCCGGTTGGTCAGCCCCTGCAGCGTACTCGGACGCATCCGCGGCGACGCCTCGGTGCTGCGTACCGCAAAAGACGGCGACACGATCCGCATCGAAGCGGTCTGACGGCGCCTATAATGGCTGCATACCCACCGGGAGCGCGCCATGGCCGAGCAGGAAATCCCCAAAGACTTTTTCGAGTTCATGCAAAAGATGTGGAATCCCATGGGTTTCCCGATTCCCGGCATGATCGCGCCGACGATGAATGTCGAAGACCTCGACAAAAAAATCGCCGAACTCAAGGCTGTTGAAACCTGGCTGACGATGAACACCGGTTTTGTGCAGATGACCATCAAGACGCTGGAGATGCAGCGGGCCGGACTGGAAAGTCTGCAGGCTGCGGGCAAGGCTGCCGCCGACAACATGAAAAAAACGCCGGGTTAAACCGGCGTTTTGTATTTCAGGACTTGGTGGTTTAAGCCCGCAGATCCAGCGTCTTCGGATCAAAAAACGGTTTCCCGTCTTTAATCTGTGTCCGGTGCATCAACCGTAGCTTCGCAACGACCGCTGCACCTGTTGGGTTGTGGCTGCGGCTGACGTTCGCTGCGCTCACATCAGCCTTCGCCGCAACATTCAGGCACGCAAGTCGAGGGTTTTAGGATCGAAAAACGGTTTGCCACCCTTGATCTGTGTCCGGTGCATCAATCGCCGTGACTCCGGATCAAAGGCATCGCGACGATGCATCGCGCAGCGGTTGTCCCACATCACCAGGTCGCCGACTTTCCACACCTGATACCACTCGAATTCCGGCTTGGTCGCATGTGCCCATAACTGATTGAGCAGGTCTTCGCTTTCATCCAGCGGCAGGCCGATGACATAGGCGTTGTGGCGGCGGCCGAGGAAGAGACAGTTGCGGTGGGTTTTTTCATGCGTGCGCACCAGCGGGTGCATCGCGCCCGGCGCGTCGCGCGGGTCGGTCACTTCGGCGAAGCCCTTGCGCAGTTCGCCGGCGCTGTTGCGGCTGGAATCGTGGCGGCAGTATCGGCCGAGCACCTGTTTTTTCAACGCGGCCGGCAATGTGTCCCAAGCCTTGTACATATTGGAGAAACCGGTGTTGCCGCCGGCGGGCGGCACTTCCAGGGAATAGAGCAGGCTGCCGATCGGTGCCAGGTCGTTGTAAGACATGTCGGTATGCCACACCGCCTCGTAGTGACCGAGATTGCCGATGGGTTTACCGTCGACCTTGATGTTCGACATCACGGTGATCTGCGGGAAGGGATTGACCACATCCTTTCCGGCGTGGATCGGCGCGGAATCGAGTTCGCCGAAACGCTGACCGAAGGCGAGCAGTGCGGGGTCATCCAGTTTCTGGCCGCGGAAGCGCAGCACCAGATGCGTATGCCAGGCGTCTTCAATCTGGCGGAAGGTTTCCTGCGATAGCGGCTTCGACAGGTCGATACCCACCACATCGGCGCCGATTGCGGCGCCGGTGGGAACGACAGTAATGTTGGTATTTTGCGGCGTATCCATGGTGGGCTCCTCCAAGCTTGGAAGGCCATGCTACGCCGGCGGGCCGCTGCACTCAATGCAGCGGCCATATTGCGGAAGCGGCGCTTCTTTTGGCCTTACTTTGCGCCGATCTTGTTGCGCAGCAGGCCCAGGCCTTCGACTTCCGTTTCCAGGATGTCGCCGGCCTTCATGAATTCCGGCGGGTTGCGCGCATGGCCGACGCCGGCGGGGGTGCCGGTCAGGAACAGGTCGCCGGATTCCAGTGTCAGGCCGGCCGA
>CBHTVL010000107.1:0-7005 GCA_966096475.1 uncultured Burkholderiales bacterium | reverse complement strand
AGATGGGTGGTGGCCAGCGCAACACGCATGCCGCCGCCGGCGAGCATCATCACCACATGCGGCGACTGCAGGCGTTCCTGCAGGAATTCGGTGTGTCCGGTGAAGGGAATGCCGGCGTCATTGATGACGCCCTTGTGCACCGGCGCCGTGGCCATCGCATCAAAAATGCCGTCGCGGCAGCCATCGGTGGCGATTTCCAGCGTGCGCAGTACATAGCGGCTGTTGGCCGGATCCAGGCGTCCCGCAGCAGCCTGTTTTTCCAGGGGCACATGCAGTACTGAAAATGCCGGGGCGCTGTCGCGACCGGTAAACCGCGGCGGCACGCCGGAAAATCCCAGTTTGCGCGCCCGGGTGTGCAACAGTGTTTCATCGGCAATAACAACGATGCGGGACGGGAAGCTGCGGCTGCTGATCATTGCGCACAGATCCGGACCGATGCCCGCGGGTTCGCCGGCGGTGACGGCAACCAGCGGCGTGTTGGAGGGGGCTGTCATGTGGAGCCGGATTTTACGTCGGCTCAGGCCGGTCAGCTGCGGTTTTCGAGCCGCTGTTCGACGTAGGCGCGGTCACGCAGCTGGCGCACCCACTCCTGATAGGCCTCGTCGGTTTTGCGGTCGCGCAGGGTCTGACGCGCATTCAGGCGCTGACCTTCCTGGGTCATGTCCTGATTGCGTCTTTCGATGACCTGGATCAGGTGCCAGCCGAAAGGGCTGCGCACCGGAGCACTGATTTCACCGGGTTTCAGCGCATCCATGGCACGCTCAAACTCGGGCACGGTGTCCCCGGGGGAAATCCAGTTCAGTTCGCCGCCGCGCGACGCACTGGTGTCTTCCGAGCGCGACCGCGCCAGTTCGGCAAAATCGGCCTTGTTGTCGAGGCGCTCTTTCAGCGCGAGGATGCGGTTGCGCGCTTCGGTTTCGGAAACCAGCTCGTTGGTCTTGATCAGGATATGGCGCGCGCGCGTCTGTTGGACCATGACCGGCGCTGCACCGCCGCGACGCTCGTTCAGGCGAAGAATGTGGAAGCCGTTGGAACTGCGCAGCAATTCGCTCAGCTGGCCGGCCTGCAGCGGCCGCAGCGCATCCAGAAACAGCGCCGGCAGACGGCTGGACTCGCGCCAGCCGAGCAGGCCGCCCTGCAGTGCTTCAGGGCCGTCGGAAAAAGCAGCGGCGACCTGACGGAAATCCGCGCCGCCCTTGATCTGCGCCAGTGCCTGCTCGGCGCGTTCACGGCGTTCCTGCAACTGTTCGGGCGTGGCTTTTTCGGGAACGGAGACCAGAATGTGCGAGACATTGAATTCGTCGCGCCCGGGCTGGGCCATCTGGCTCTGGATGAAATTGTCGACTTCCGATTCGGTGACGACGATTTTTTGTGCGACTTCGCGTTCGCGCAGTCGCGACAGGGTGATTTCGCTGCGGATGTCCTCACGGAATTTGTCGAAGGGGACATTGTCTTTCGCCAGCACCGCGCGTAATTCCGGCACGGTCATCTTGTTCTGCTCGGCAATCTTCACCATGGCGCGGTCGAGTTCGGCATCATCCACTCGCGTTCCGGTGTCGCGCGCATGCTGCATCTGCACGCGGTCGTTGATCGTGCGTTCCAGCAGCTGACGCTCAAGGACCTGGCGTGCAGGCGGTTGCGTGCCCTGCTGGGCCAGCTGGCGCAGCGCGAAATCGACCCGTGACGCCAGTTCGCGTTCGGTGATCACTTCATCATTGACGACTGCGACAATGCGGTCGACAACAACAATCGAGCGGGGTTTGGCCTGCTGGGCCTGTGCGGTCGCGGCAATCAGCAACAGGCAGGCGGCAGTCAGGCGGAGTGCGGTTCGGAAGTGCATGTCATGTCCAGGGTTTGGGATGCAGCCGGGGTTTTCCGGGCGCGCCGTTCGGGCACGCCGGTCAGAACAGCCCCGGTACATTGTATTCGACCGGCGCCGGGGAGCGCGGATCGAAGGGTTTGTAGCCGACAATATTACGCTTAAGCACTTCCATCGGGCTACTGCCGATGCGCGACACGCCGGTCAGTTCGAGCATGATGAATATCGAGGTGCTGGCGGCGCTGCTGGTGGTGGCGAAACGGTGAGCGGCGATGCGCAGCGACCAGCAGCGGTCGTTGTATTCGATGCCGGCCAGCGCCTCCAGTGCACGGTTGTCGAGCAGCGAGTAGTTCCAGCGGCCGACCGCGGTCCAGCCGGCCTGGACCGGCCATTGCATGGAAATATCCGTCTGCCGTATCGAGTTGGCGGTTTCGCGGTAGGCCAGGTTCAGCACCTTGCCGTACTGCGGTTGGTAACGGCTCGAGACGTTGAATTTCTGGGTTTGCTGCTTGTCCGTGTTGTATTGCCAGCCGGCATCGGCCGTCCAGTTGGTCGCGATGTTGCCGCTGATCGCTGCCAGCAGGTCTGACGAGTTGCTGTCGCTGGCGCGAGGCGCCACGCCCGGTACGGTCACCTGCTGCGACTGGAAATAATAACGTTGCGCCAGGGCGCCGCGGATCCGCTCGATGCCCGTGTCGGCACTGATGAACCTTGAGGTCATGCCGAGGGTCAGCTGGTTGGCGTCGTTGATGCGGTCATGGCCGCTGAACTGGTTTTCGGAAAAAATGGTCGCGAAATTGATGTCCTGCAGGCCGCTGTCGAAATTCGGCAGCGCGCTCTGGTCCTTGTAGGGGATGTAGACATAGTAGGCCTTGGGTTCCAGCGTCTGCAGCACACGCTGGCCGCGGGCATTGATCTCGCGCTCGAACACCACGCCGCTTTCCGCACTGAACACCGGCAGCGTCCGTGTGGCATCCGCCAGACCGGCCGTATTGTTGTTGCCGATGGTGTAGCGCGTCATGTGCGCACCGATTTTCGGCGTGAAATGGGCGAAGGAATTTTGCAGGGGCAGTGAATAACTGGGATAGGCGACGACACGCTGGCCGGTGACCAGCGAGACATGATCAAAGGCCGTGTAATTGCCGAGGAAATCAAAATCGCCCCGGTTGGCGGTCTGGCGCTGCGCCGTCAGCGAGAGTTGCGGCTGCCGGTTGTACGGCGGGGTCAGCGGCGCCAGCGGATCCGCCTGCAGGGTCTGGAAGCGCTGGGCGTAAGCCGAAAAACCATAGGTACCGCCGTCACCCCAGGTGCCACCTCGGCTCAAATTGAGATCGTTGGACAGATTGACCTGCGAGGTGACGGCTACCTGGGTCGATAGGTCGGTGAAATATTTCCCGTCCGATACGCGGTTGAGGTTAATCGTCCCGTTCCAACCGTTGCTGAACTGTTGCTGGTGCTTGGAGAAGAATGCCCAGCGGTCACTGCCGATCTGCTGGTCGCCGGGCAGAAATTCGGCGCGCGCATCACCTTTCCATTTGGGATCCAGGTAACGGAATTCACCACCCAGCTGCAGGCCGCGTTTGGTCATGAAGCGCGGGTAGATCGTCGCGTCCATGTTGGGGGCGAGATTCAGATAATAAGGGACGGTGAATTCAAAGCCGGTGGTGTTTGAGCTCCGGTAGCTCGGCGTCAGCACGCCGGATTTGCGTTCCTCATGCAGAGAGAATGACATGTAAGGCGACCAGAAGATCGTCTGGTCCATGAATACGATACTGGCATCCCGTGCAACGCCAACGTCGCGGCTGCGGTCCAGGTCGAGTTCTTTGGCGCGCAGATACCAAGCATTGTTGCCGGGTTCGCAAGTCGTGTAATTGGCTGATTCGACCCGGTACTGTCCGGGGCCCTGAAACAGCAAACGCTCGGCAGTGCCGCGGCCGTCGCTGACCGGCAGCGGCCCGCTGCCGGCAGGGCCGGTCGGCGGCAGGCTGATCAGCGTGTAACTCGGGGATTCCATGAACCCGCGATCAGTGGTCGTTTCGTAGCGCAGCACGCTGCCCTCGATCATCTCGCGACCCTGTTCCAGGCTGACGTTGCCCTTGGCGTCGAGAACTTCGGTCTGGGTGTCGTGGCGCATCCAGTCGGCGGCAAAAGCCTGTCCGCGTTTGCGCATGCGCACATTGCCGAAAGCTTCGAGTTCCTTGTCCTGAGTGCCCTGGATACGGTCCGCTTCGACGAACAGCGGCACGTCTTCCGGAGTTTCGGGCAGCGGCAGCAGCCGGGACTGCGGTTTGAGCGTCAAACCGTCGTCGGCGCCTGCAAGCAGCGGCAGCGCGCACAGTACGGCAAGCGCTAATTGTTTTTTTCTGGGGAAAGGCATCGGGAAAGGGTGTCAGGCGAGGTGCTAAAATCTCACAATTCACTCTGTGAAGCAACGATTGAAACCGTCTACTGAGCCCGTGAACGATTTGCGGCGCGAAGCGCTGAGCGCCTGGATCGCCGAGCGCCTGCCCGGCGAAGCGTTCACGCTGGCACCGGCATCGGCTGATGCCAGTTTCCGCCGCTATTTTCGCGTGACGCTTGATGGCGTGACGCGTATCGCCATGGATGCGCCGCCCGAGCGCGAAGACAGCCGGCCGTTCATCCATGTCGCGCAGCTGATGCGCGATGCCGGCGTGCATGTGCCGGAAGTGCTGGCGGCGGACACCGCGCAGGGTTTCATGCTGCTGACGGACCTCGGCAATACGACCTATCTGAAGGCACTGACCGAAGACAATGCTGATGCGCTGTTCCGCGACGCGATTGCCGCGCTGATCACCTGGCAGAAGGCGAGCCGACCGGATGTGCTGCCGCCCTATGACCGCGCGCTGCTGCAGCGGGAAATGGATCTGTTTCCCGACTGGTACGTCGGACGCCACCTCGGACTCACCCTCAGCGATGCCCAGCGCGAAGTGCTGGCGAAAATCAATCAGCTGCTCGTCGACAGCGCGCTGGCCCAGCCCCCGGTGTATGTGCACCGCGACTACATGCCGCGCAACCTGATGCTGTCGACGCCGAATCCCGGCGTGCTGGATTTCCAGGATGCCGTGTACGGGCCGATTACCTATGACGTCGCTTCATTGTTCCGCGATGCCTATCTGAGCTGGCCGGAAGAGCGGGTCATCGACTGGGTGGCGCGTTACTGGGAGCAGGCCAAACGTGCGCAACTGCCGGTAGATCCTGATTTCGGCGCGTTTTACCGTGCACTGGAGTGGATGGGCCTGCAGCGCCATCTGAAAGTGCTGGGCATTTTCGCGCGCATCCATTACCGCGACGGCAAACCCGGCTATCTCGAAGACACGCCGCGCTTCCTGCGTTATGCACGCGAAGTCGGCGCCCGTTACGCGGCGCTGAAGCCGCTGCTGCATCTGCTTGATGAACTCGAGCAGCGCAGCCCGCAGGTCGGCTACACCTTCTGAGGCCTGTCGCTTGAAAGCCATGATCCTGGCGGCGGGGCGCGGCGAACGGATGCGGCCGCTGACCGACCACACGCCCAAATCGCTGCTGGAGGTTAACAGTAAGTCATTGATTTCAATGATTATTTATTCGCTATCCCGGGCGGGCGTCACTGAGCTGGTGATCAACCTGGCGCATCTCGGCGAAAAAATTGCTGCAGCCCTCGGCGACGGTAGCGCCTTGGGTGTGCGCATCAGTTATTCCCGTGAAACGGAAGCGCTGGAGACCGCAGGCGGCATCGCTTATGCGTTGCCGCTGCTCGGCGATGAGCCGTTCATCGCCGTCAACGCGGATGTCTACAGCGACTATGATTTTTCCGCGCTGCTGCTGGCGGCGCAGCGCCTGCAGGCGACAGGGCCGCTGGCGCATCTGGTGCTGGTCGACAATCCGCCGCAGCATCCGCGCGGGGATTTCGCGCTGGAGAATGGTCGCGTCCAGCGTGACGGCATCACAAAATTCACCTTCAGCGGCATGGGTGCCTATCACCCGGCCTTGTTCGCCGGCGTTACCCGCGGCGCGCGCGCTCGACTTGCCGATCTGCTGATTGCCGCAATGACGGAGGGGCATGTGACGGGCGAACACTATCGCGGGCGCTGGCATGACATCGGCACGCCGGAACGGCTGGCTGCAGTGGATCGTGCCGCCCGCGGCGGCTGACCCGTTTTCCGCGCCGTCCCTGCGGGGGCGACGGCTATAATCATTCCATGCCTGCCGCCATCGATGCTTCGATTTACGCCCGCCGCCGCGCCCGCCTTGCCGCGCGTCTGGGCAAAGGTGTGGCCATTGTGCCGACGGCGCCGGAATGCCTGCGCAACCGCGATGCCCACTATCCCTACCGCTACGACAGCTATTTCTACTACCTGACCGGATTCCGCGAACCCGAAGCGGTGCTGGTGCTGGTTGGCGGTGAAACCCCGCGCAGCATCCTGTTCTGCCGCGACAAAAATGCCGAGCGCGAAATCTGGGACGGTTATCGCTACGGTCCCGAGGCCGCGCGTACAACCTTCGCTTTCGACGAAGCCTGCAGCATCAGCGAACTCGATGCCCGCATGCCGGACCTGCTGGCCGACCGGCCGGCGGTGCAGGTGCATCTCGGCAGCGATCCGGCTTGGGACGGTCGCGTGTTGGGCTGGATCAACGCCGTGCGCAGCCGCGCGCGCAGCGGTGTCGCGGCGCCCGGCGATCTCCGCGACGTTCGCGTGCTGCTTGATGAAATGCGCCTGATCAAGGATGGTCATGAAATCGCGCTGATGCGCAGAGCCGGTGACATCTCTGCCGCCGCCCATCGCCGCGCGATGCAGACGGCTCGACCCGGTGCCACTGAATATGAAGTCGAAGCCGTGCTGCAGCACGAGTTCCGTCATCACGGTGCGCAGGCGCCGGCCTACACATCGATCGTCGCCGGCGGCGCCAATGCCTGCGTGCTGCACTACGTCGAGAACAATGCCACGCTCGCTGATGGTGACTTGCTGCTGATCGATGCCGGTTGCGAACTCGACGGTTATGCCTCGGACATCACCCGTACTTTCCCTGTGAACGGCCGCTTCAGCGCTGCGCAGCGCGATGTCTACGAACTGGTGCTGGCGGCGCAGGCGGCGGCGATTGCCACGGTCAAACCCGGTGCGCACTGGAATACACCGCACGACGCCGCCGTCGCCGTGCTGGCGCAGGGTTTTATCGATCTGAAACTGCTC
>CBHTVL010000106.1:0-7011 GCA_966096475.1 uncultured Burkholderiales bacterium | reverse complement strand
GCTGGTGCAATAACGGCGTGGCGCTGAAGTTCATTCCCAAAACCGTCTGAACCGCGACCGGACACCGGGCCGGCTCCACAGCAAGCGTCCGCTGATCGCGCAAATATCCGCGATTACGCTACACTGCGACGCAGGAGCCTGCCCCTTTGTCCAAAACGCCCTGCACATTACGTCTTGCCCGCGGCAGCGATATCCAGCAGATCGCTGTGATGTCGCGCTGCCTGATCGAAGTCGGTTTGCGCGGCTGGACATGGCATCCCACCCGCATCGCCCGCGCATTGCGCAGCCGTGAGACCTGCGTGCTGGTTGCCGAAAGCGAAGGCCGTTTCGCCGGTTTCGCGATCACCGAATTCGGCGACACCCGCGCCCACCTGTCGCTGTTCGCGGTGCAGCCGGCGCATCAGCGCCGCGGCATCGGACTGGCGATGATCGAATGGGTCATGGAATCCGCACTGACTGCGGGCATCACGCAGATTGACGTTGAAATGCGTTCCAACAATTTTGCCGCGCGCAGCTTTTATGAGGCGCTGGGGTTTGTGCCCACCGGACAGGTCACCGGTTATTACCAGAACATTGAAACTGCAGTACGCATGCAACGGCGTATCGGCTCAATGGCCGCCGCACCGGAACAATAGACAACGAACCACCATTAAAAAACGCCGGCAAGCTGCCGGCGTTTTTTATGGAATGGCCTGTCCGTGCGCCATACTCATGACGCACCGTGACGCGCCAGCGCCCAGACAACATGTTCGCGCACCAGCGCTGAAGGATCATCCGCGCGTGCGAGCAGCGCGGCAATCACCGCTGCCGAAGTCGGCGCATTACCCAGCCCGACGGCAATATTGCGCAGCCAGCGTTCGTGGCCGATGCGATGGATGGCGCTGCCGGCCAGACGGGACGCAAAGGTTTCGGCATTCCAGGAAAACAGCTCCACCAGCGTCACGTCATCGAGGCCGTTGCGCACCGCGAAGTCCGGCTCCGCACTGGCCTCGGCGTAACGGTTCCACGGACAGACGAGCTGGCAGTCGTCACAGCCGTAAACACGGTTGCCGATCAGCGGTCGCAGCGGCTCCGGGATGCTGCCCTGGTGTTCGATGGTCAGATAGGAAATACAGCGTCGTGCTTCCAGTTGATAGGGCGCGACAATGGCCTGTGTCGGACAGACTGTGATGCAGCGCGTGCAGGTTCCGCAGTGTTCGGTCTGCGGCTGATCCACCGGCAGCGGCAGGTCGGTGTAAATCTCGCCAAGAAAAAACGCCGAACCACTCTCGCGATTTAGCAGCAGCGTGTGTTTGCCGCGCCAGCCCAGCCCGGCCTTTTCGGCCAGCGCCACTTCCATCACCGGTGCACTGTCGGTGAATACGCGATACCGGTATTCGCCGACCGCCGTCTGGATGCGTTCAGCGAGCTGCTGCAGCCGGTTGCGCAACACCTTGTGATAATCCCGTCCGGTCGCATAACGCGAGATGAAGGCCTGCGCACCGTCATGGATCACGGACCAACTGTCGCGGGCGGCGGGCGGCGTGTAGTTCATGCGTACGGTGATGACCCGCAGCGTGCCGGGCACCAGTTCCGCGGGACGGGAACGTTTGACGCCATGCCGTGCCATATAATCCATGTCGCCATGCCAGCCCCGCGCCAGCCATTCGGCGAGGAGCGGTTCGGCATGCGACAGATCGCAGTCGGCGACCGCGAGCTGCTGGAAACCGAGTTCGGCGCCCCAGCCTCCGATGTCGCGGCGAAGCGCCGGCCAATCGACAATTTTCTGGACTGCACTGTTTTGCATAGCCTGAATCATAAACGCACGCTGCAACCGGCCTCCGAAGAAGAGACGCTGGCACTGGGCCGCGCGCTCGCGCCATTGCTCGAACCCGGCATGACCGTGCACCTGCGCGGCGACCTCGGCGCCGGCAAAACCACGCTGGTCCGGGGCGTCCTGCGCGGCCTGGGATACGAGGGCCGGGTCAAAAGTCCGACCTTCACCTTGCTTGAACCTTACAATTTTTCTAGGTTATACTTGTATCACTTTGATTTTTATCGGTTCCTTGATCCGCAGGAACTGGAGGAAACGGGCTTCCGGGAATACTTCAATCCCCAGTCCGTATGCCTGATCGAGTGGCCGGAAAAAGCGCCCGACCTGCCACCCGCGGATCTGGACATTGAACTGCATGCCATTGATCAAGGGCGATCAGTGGCGATCACGGCGCACACGGAGGCTGGCAGGCGTTGTCTCGACAAGCTGAAAAACTGAGACCCGTCACTCCCATTGCGGCAAACCCGCCGCCGGCCCGTCGCTTTTTCCACGCATTGCTGCAATCCCTGCTTGGCGGCATCGCACTGCTGCTGACCGGCCTCTCCGCCTGGGCTGCCGATACGGTAGTGAGTTCGACCCGCGTCTGGCCAGCACCGGATTACACCCGCGTCACCATCGAGTCCCAACAGCCGATCCGCCACAAGCTGTTCAATCTTGAAAACCCCGACCGGCTGGTGCTCGATCTGGAGGATGTCGCACTCAACGCCTCACTGACTGACATTGCCGGCAAGATCAGCGCCGAGGATCCCTATATCAAAGGCGTGCGCGCCGGCCGCTTCAAGCCGGGCACCATCCGTCTGGTATTCGACCTCAAAACCAAGGTCAAACCCGAAGCGTTTGCACTGGCGCCGATTGCCGGCTATGGGCACCGGCTGGTACTCGACATCTACCCGCTGACGCCGCCCGACCCCCTGCTGGCCTTCCTCAAGCGCCGCGAGTCGGGCGAGCCGGAAACACCGGCGGCAGCACCGGCACCGGGTCCGGTCCTGACACCATCACCGGCACTTTCAGCGCCCGAGGTCGGCCCGCCGCCGGCCGTTGCCAAAAGCGAGCCGCCGGCCGCCAAACCCGCGGCGCGTCCCGCACGCCCGGCTTCGGAACGGCTGATCACCATCGTCATCGACGCCGGCCACGGCGGCGAAGATCCGGGTGCCCGTGGTCGGGCCGGTACGCTGGAAAAAAACGTCACGCTGTCGATTGCACAGAAACTGAAGGAGCGTATCGAAACCGAGCCGAATATGCGTGCGGTGCTGACCCGCGACGGCGACTTTTTCATCCCGCTGCACATGCGCGTGGAAAAAGCCCGCCGTGTGCGTGCCGACCTGTTTGTATCGATACACGCCGATGCCTTCGTCAAACCTTCAGCCAACGGATCATCGGTGTTTGCGCTGTCGGAACGCGGCGCCACCTCGGTCGCGGCGCGCTGGCTGGCGAAGCAGGAAAATGACGCCGACCTGATCGGCGGCGTAAACCTCGGCATCAAGGACCCTTATCTGAAGCAGACCCTGCTCGACCTGTCTCAAACCGCCTCGATCAATGACAGCCTGAAGCTGGGCAAGGCCGTATTGCAGGAAATGGGCGGCATCAACCGCCTGCACAAGAACTATGTCGAACAGGCAGGTTTTGCGGTGCTGAAGGCGCCGGACATCCCGTCAATCCTGATCGAGACTGCCTTCATCAGCAATCCCGACGAGGAACGCAAGCTGCGCGACCCCGCGCACCAGAACCGGATGGCCGACGCGATTTTTGCCGGCATCAAACGTTATTTCTCGAAAAATCCGCCGCTCGCACCCGCCCAGGTTGTCATCAATCCCTGATGCCCCCGGTACGGGATTAACTTAAGATACGGCCTCAAGGATACAAACATCCAGATGCGCATCCATGCGCACGCCCGGAGGGGGAAGATGAACAGAATCAGAAACACTGCCATTGCAGCCGTGCTGTTGCTCAGCGCCGGTTGCGCGTCGGTGCAGGAAGCGCCGGAGATCGTGGCGCTGCCGCAGGTGCGCAGCTTTTCCAGTCATCCCGAAGGCGAAACCCTGCCGCCGGGCTGGCAACCCTGGGTGCTGTCGCGCTTCAAGCGCTCCACCGCCTACAAACTGGTCAATGAGCAGGGGCGCACCGTCGTACGCGCCCGCGCCGAGTCATCCGCCTCCGGGCTGATCCATCCGCTCAAACTCGACCCGCAAACCTATCCGGTGCTGCACTGGCACTGGAAAGTCGACGACCTGATCCAGAAAGCCGACAACACGCAGAAACACCTCGAGGATTCTCCGGTACGGCTGGTGGTCAGCTTCGGCGGCAACATGGACAGGCTGGACATCCAGGACCGCATATTCTTCGACAATGTGCGCCTGCTCACCGGACAGCAGATGCCTTATGCCACGCTGATGTACATCTGGGAAAACCGTGCGCCGCGGGACACCGTCATCGACAACCGCCACACTTCACGCATCAAGATGATCGTCGCCGAATCGGGACGCGACCGCCTCGGTCGCTGGCAGGAAGTCACGCGCAACATCGTTGAGGACTACAAACGCGCCTTCGGCGAAGACCCCGGCCCCGTCATCGCCATCGGCATCATGACCGACACCGACAACACCGGCGACAATGCCCACGCTTGGTATGGCGATATCGCCTTCCACAAAAGCACCCTGCCTGCGCCGCTGACTGCGGAACAATAAGCCGCCTCACAGGACGAAAAAAAGCCGGGCCGGAATCAGCTTTTCAGCACAACCAGCACTTCATCGAGCATCTTCTTCGCATCACCGAACAGCATGCGGTTGTTTTCCTTGTAGAACAGCGGATTGTCGACACCGGCATAACCCGAAGCCATGCTGCGCTTCATCACGATCGATGTCTTCGCCTTCCACACTTCGAGCACCGGCATGCCGGCGATCGGGCTGGCCGGATCATCCTGTGCCGCCGGATTGACGATATCGTTGGCGCCGATGACCATCGCAACGTCGGTATCGGGGAAGTCCTCATTGAGCTCATCCATCTCCAGCACGATGTCGTAAGGCACCTTGGCTTCGGCGAGCAGCACGTTCATGTGGCCCGGCATGCGGCCGGCCACCGGGTGGATGCCGAATCGCACATTGACACCCTTGTCGCGCAGGAACTTGGTGATCTCGTTCACCGTGTGCTGGGCCTGCGCCACCGCCATGCCGTAACCGGGAACGATGATCACGTTCTTGGCTTCACGCAGCAGTTCGGCGGTTTCCGATGCACTGACCGGCAGCGCTTCGCCCTGGGGCTGCGCTGCAGCGCCGGCAGCAGCCGCCGAAGCCGGCGCACCACCGCCGAAACCGCCGGCAATGACGCTGATGAAGTGGCGGTTCATCGCCTTGCACATGATGTAGGACAGGATCGCGCCGCTGGAACCGACCAGTGCACCGGTGACGATCAGCAGGTCGTTGGACAGCATGAAGCCGGTGGCCGCAGCGGCCCAACCCGAGTAGCTGTTGAGCATCGACACCACGACCGGCATATCGGCGCCGCCGATGGCCATCACCATATGAATGCCGAAGAGCAGGGAAATCACCGACATCACGATCAGCGGCAGCATTCCGGCATCGACCGTATCGGCATGAATGAATTTCGCGCCGAAATAAACCACCACCAGCAGTCCGGTCAGGTTGATCACGTGGCGGCCGGGCAGCAGCAGCGGCTTGCCGCCGATCTTGCCCGACAGCTTGCCGAAAGCCACCAACGATCCGGAAAATGTGACCAGGCCGATCAGGATGCCGACATAGATCTCGATTTCATGAATTACTTTTTCTGCGCCGCTGAGGCTGTTGGTCACCGCAGGGTCAATATAGGTGGCAAAACCGACCAGCGCAGCCGCAAGACCGACGAGGCTGTGCATCAGCGCCACCAGCTCCGGCATCTGGGTCATCTTCACGGTCCGCGCTGCATACAGACCGATTGAACCGCCGACCACCATCGCGCCGATGATCCAGGCATAACCGCCGGAAGTCACCTGCGGCCCGAACACCGTCGCCAGCACGGCAATGGTCATGCCGAGCATGCCGTAGAGATTGCCGCGACGTGAGGTTTCGGGATGCGAAAGTCCGCCGAGGCTGAGAATAAACAGAATGGTGGCGGCGATGTAGGCGACCGTAACAAGGCTGAAAGACATTATCGGTCTCCTATTTCCGGAACATGTCGAGCATGCGACGGGTCACTGCGAATCCGCCGAACATATTGATCGTGGTCAGCACGATACCGAACACCGCGAGGCCGAGAATCCATGCAGCAGGCCGCGTTCCGGCCATCTCCACCGGAAGCGGTGCCACCTGCACCAGCGCGCCGATGCAGATAATGCTGCTGATCGCATTGGTCACGCTCATCAGCGGCGTGTGCAGCGCCGGTGTAACGTTCCACACCACCATATAGCCGACGAAACAGGCGAGCACGAAAACCGTGAAGTGGTTGAGGAAAGCCGGCGGCGCATAGGCGCCGACAAACCAGAAGGCCAGCGCGCCGAGACCGAAAACGATCGCCAGCGTCTGCGCCGGCATCGGCTCGCTGCTGCCGCCATGACCATGCCCTTTTTTCTCGGCCGGCTTGGCTGCCGCGGCTGCAGGCTTCGGCGGCGCCGCCGGCATCTGGATCGGCGGTGGCGGCCAGGTGATGCCGCCCTCCTTGACCACCGTCAGGCCGCGGATCGCATCGTCTTCCATATTGACGTTGATGACGCCATCCTTGGTTTTGCACAGCTCCTCGGCCAGACGGAACAGGTTGGTGGCGTACAGTGTTGACGATTGCTTTGCCAGACGTGAGTTCAGGTCGGTGTAGCCGACAATGGTGACGCCGTGCTTCACCACTGTCTTGCCGGCTTCCGTCAGTTCGCAGTTGCCACCGCGTTCCGCAGCCATGTCGACGATGACGCTGCCCGGCTTCATGCTCTGCACCATCTCGGCGGTGATCAGCCGGGGCGCGGGTTTTCCGGGAATCAGCGCGGTGGTGATGATGATGTCCACTTCCTTCGCCTGTTTGGCGTACATCTCGCGCTGGGCTTTCTGGAAACCCTCGCTCATCACCTTGGCGTAACCGCCGCCGCCGGAACCTTCCTCTTCGTAATCGACCTTGACGAACTCACCACCCAGCGACACTACCTGGTCGGCGACTTCTGCGCGCGTATCGTTGGCGCGCACAATCGCGCCCAGACCGGCCGCCGTGCCGATCGCGGCAAG
>CBHTVL010000105.1:0-7015 GCA_966096475.1 uncultured Burkholderiales bacterium | reverse complement strand
CGAACCCGAAGGCCCGCCGAGCAGGAAGGAACCCATCACCACCGCGCGACCCGCGCTCGACGGTTTGCCGCCCATCGCCGAGAACGAAAAATCGATGAAAAACTTGCCGGCGCCCGAATACTGCAGGAAGGCGCCGTAAATCGTGAACAGGATGATCAGTGTGGACGACACATCGACCGCGACACCGAAGATGCCTTCCAGCGTCATGTACAGCGAACCGGTCAGGCGCGCGATGTCATAACCCTTGTGCGTCCACGGCTGCGGCAGATAGGGCCCGAACAGCGCATAAGCGAGGAAAGCGATCACGATCACCGGCAGGATCCAGGTCGAACTGCGCCGGTTGCCTTCAAGAATCAGCAGGATCAGTCCGACGCCGAACACCTGGTCCATCACCGTCGGCGTCACCGCGCGGTCGCCGAACTCGTCGCCGAAATAAAGCATGTAAGCGACCACCGCGACCGACAGGATCGCGAAGATCACGTCCCACCACATCAGCCGGTGGCGGAAACGTTTTGCCGTGGGGAACATCAGGAACACCAGCGCCAGCGCAAACGCGACATGCACCGGACGCAGTATGTAAGCGGGGACGATTTCGACCGCGGAGTAGAGATGGAACAGCGACATCACCACCGCCGCAGCCGTCAGGATCACCGCCAGCACGCCGCGATAACGGTTATGTGCGCCCTCTTCTTCTTCGATCAGTTCCTCGACGCGCTTGCGCGCCTCTTCACTGATGCCGTCGAGGCTGACGGTCTGTGCATTGTTGTCAGACATTGATCGTTCTCCCCCGCGAATTTTGCCCGGCGATCATAACATGTGAACTCTGCCGGCCGGGGTGCCCGAACGCCCATAAAAAAACCCCGCCACGCGGGCGGGGTTGCTGCGCATCAGGCCGCGAATTACTGCAGCTTGACGCCCTTTTCCTTGAAGTATTTCAGTGCGCCCGGGTGGAACGGGATCGGGGTCGCCGAGGCCTTCTGGTTTTCATACTTGAAGTTCTCGGATTCCTTGTGCACCGCAATCATGTCGTCGCGCTTGTCGAAAATGGTCTTGACGATGTTGTAGGCGGTCTGATCGCTCATGTTCTCGTGAGCCACCAGGATGTTCATCACCGTCGCCTGCTTATTGTCGGTCTGCATGCCGCTGTAGGTTGTTTTCGGAATCACGTCTTCGACATACAGGTTGCCGTATTTCTTGTTCATGGCGGCAACGGTTTCGGCGTGGTCAACCATCTTGATCTTGATGCCGGGCGTTGCCGCGAGATCGGTCACTGCTGCGGTCGGCAGGCCGCCCACCCAGAAGAAGGCGTCGATCTTCTTGTCCTTGATCGCATTGACCGACTCCGCGACGCCGAGGCGCTCGCGCTTCATGTCCTTGTCCTTGTCGAGGCCGGCGGCTTCGATGACGCGGAAGGCCATGACTTCGGTGGCGCTGCCCGGCGAACCGGTGGACACGCGCTTGCCCTTGAGGTCTTTCATGCTGTTGACGCCCATACCCTCAACGCTGACCACATGCATGCGGTTCGGATAGAGGATCATCAGCGTGCGCAGCGGCACTTTCTGGCCCTTGAATTTGTCTTCACCCTTGTAGGCATCAAGCGCTGCATCGGTCATCGCAAAGCCGACATAGGGCTTGCCGGTGCCGATCAGTTTCAGGTTATCGACGGAACCGCCGGTGACTTCAGCCGTGGCCGACATGCCGGGAACAAACTTCGACAGCACATTGGCGAGACCGCCACCCATCGGGTAGTAGACGCCGCCGGTGCCGCCGGTGGCGATGGAGATATTCACTTTCTCCTGCGCAATTGCCGGCATTGCGATCAGCGCGGCAAGCGCCAACATATTGATTAATTTACGCATTTTTCCTCCGGTGGTTGATTGATTCAGCCTTGGGCCGATGAGTGTAGGAACATTCTCCGGGACGGTCAACCGACCCGGGCGGCGCCAACAAACTACTTGGCGAAGAGCTGCGACATGTCCTCGAAAGCCTTGAATTCCAGCGCATTGCCGCAGGGATCGAGAAAAAACATCGTCGCCTGTTCACCGACCTGGCCTTTGAAACGCACATGCGGTTCGATGACGAATTTTGTTCCGGCCTTTTTCAGTTTGTCCGCGAGCCTCTGCCACTCGGCCATCGACAGCACTGCGCCGAAATGGCGTACCGGCACGTTGTCGCCATCAACGGCGCTGGTCGTGCGATGGCCGACTTCATCCGGCGCCAGATGCGCAACGATCTGGTGTCCGTAAAAATCAAAATCCACCCACTCCGGAGATGAACGTCCCTCGGCGCAGCCCAGCAGCCCGCCGTAAAAAGCGCGTGCCTTGGCGAGATCATCAACGGGAAAGGCCAGGTGAAAGGGCGGTTGGTTCATGATGTTTCCTGCAAGCGTCCGGTGGTCAAAATCGGTATTCTACGGCCTTTCCCACGGACAACTGCACCTGCGATGATCCCCAATCTGACTGCCCACGGCTGCACCATGCCGCAAATCGGTTTCGGCACTTCCCAGCTCGGCGATTGCAGCGATCTGGTCGCCACCGCACTGAAACTCGGTTACCGCCATATTGATACCGCGTGGAAATACGGCTCGGAAAAAGGCGTCGGCGCCGGCATCCGCGCCTCGGGTGTGCCGCGCAGCGAGATCTTTCTCGTAACCAAGGTGTCGCACGAATACCTGAGCGTCGACGCCTTCGCCAAATCCCTCGATGAAAGTCTGAAAAACCTGCAGGTCGATTATGTCGACATGCTGCATGTGCACTGGCCGAGCATAGACAAGGTACCGCTGGCGGAAACCATGGGCGCACTGGCCAAAGCCAAACGCGACGGTCTCGCCCGCCACATCGGTGTTGCCAATTTCAACATTGCACTGCTGGAGGAAGCGCGCAACAGCTGTCCCGAGCCGCTGGCCACGCTGCAGGCCGAGTACCACCCCTATCTCGATCAGTCCAAAGTGCTCGACTACTGCCGCCGCCACGGCATGATCTTCACCGCCTATTGCCCGCTCGCACGCGGCCGCCTGTTCAACGACCCGGTGCTCATCGCGATTGCCGGGGCCCGCGGCAAAACCATTGCCCAGATCGTGTTGCGCTGGCTGGTACAGCAGGGCGGCATCATACCGATTCCCCGCTCCTCGAATCCCGAGCGAATCGCTCAGAATCTCACCGTTTTTGATTTCGAACTGACTGCCGAAGAAATGCGCCGCATCCATGCCCTCGCCAAACCCGACGGTCGCATCGCCAATCCGGCCGGACGCGCACCCGCTTGGGATTAAAATAGCGGCGGAGTCAAAAAAACCTGAAACCGGAGGCCTTCCAATGAATACCCCAACCATCCAGGCAGTTCTCGGCACTGCCGCCATCGCCGCCACGCTCGGCTTTGCCGGCAACGCCGCCGCACAGGGCGCTGCCTTCCCCAGCAAGAACATGGTGATGATTGTGCCCTACACCCCCGCCGGCTCCGCCGACGCGATGAGCCGTGCCATCGCCACGCGCCTCGGCGCCGCACTCGGCCGCAACATCGTCGTCGACAACCGTCCCGGCGCCAGCGGCATGATCGGTACTGAAATGGTCGCCAAAGCCGACCCTGACGGTCACACGCTGTTGGGCCACACCTCGTCGTACCCGGCCACCGCTGCGGTCCGCGCCAAGCTGCCCTTCGATCCGGCACGTTCGATCATTCCGGTCGGCATGACCGCCCGTGCACCGATGCTGTTCGCGATCCACCCGTCGATCCCGGCGAAAACCGTCAAGGACCTGATCACCATCGTCAAAAAGGAACCGAAGAAATATTTCCTCAACTACGGTTCATCGGGCACCGGCGGCAACAACCATTTCTCCGGCGCACTGTTCGCCTCGGCTGCGGGCATCAAGATGCAGCACATCCCGTACAAAGGCATTTCCAATGCGGTGACCGCACTGGCCTCGGGTGAAGTGGAAATCGTCATCGCCAGTTCCTCGGCTCTGCTGCCGCAGCGTGATTCCGGCCGCATCCGCATCCTCGGCGTGACCAGTGCTGAAAAATCGCCGCTGTTCCCGGATCTGCCGACGGTGGCTTCGCAAGGCGCGCCGGGTTACGAGTACGAACTGTGGTGGGGCACTTTCGCACCGGCCGGCATGTCGCAGGAGCGGATCAGCTATCTGTATTCGCTGATCAACAAGATCGTCACCAGCCCCGACATGAAAAAATTCCTGGACACCCAGGGCGCCGAACCGTGGCTGATGCCGATGGCCCAGCTGCCGGAACTGCTGCCCAAGGAAATCGCGCGTTACAAGAAGGCCGCGCAACTCGCCGGCATCGAACCGCAATAAGACGATAAGAATTACGCAGAACCCTGACAACATCCCGCCGGTCAAAAGCCGGCGGGATTTTTTTATGCCGCGGTCAGCCGGCCGGTCTGGTAATCGCGTACCGCCTGCTCAAGCTCGGCAGCCGTGTTCATCACGAACGGCCCGTACTGCGCCACCGGTTCATTCAAGGGCAAGGCGGCCAGCAGGATAAAACGGGCGCCCTCGCCTGCCGCCACAATCCTGACGGCATCCCCCGGGGACAGCACACCGGCGCTGCGCCGGGGCAAGGCACGCGGCGCTTCGGCGCCGACCTGCACGTCACCCTCGTAGACGTAGACAAACGCATTGTGTGACGGCGGCAGCGCGTGCTCGAACACACCATTGGCCGCAAGCTCGATATCAAAATAGATTGGTGCCGTGCTGAGCCCCTGGATCGGCCCGGGGATTACAGCCTCCGGTGTTTGCAGCGTGCCGGCGATCACCTTGATGCGCCCGCCGCCGGGCCAGTCCGCAGAAGGAATGGTGGCCGCCGGGATATCGCGGTAGGCCGCGGGTTTCATTTTTTCCCGGGCCGGCAGATTGATCCACAGCTGGAATCCGCGCATGCGCCCTTCCGTCTGCTGCGGCATCTCGGAATGGATGATGCCGCGACCCGCGGTCATCCACTGCACATCGCCGCTTTTCAGGTCGCCGCGATTGCCCATATGGTCTTCATGCAGCATGTGGCCATCCAGCATATACGTCACGGTCTCGAAACCGCGGTGCGGATGACTGGGAAAACCGGCGATGTAATCGTCGGGGTTTTCCGTGCCGAACTCGTCGAGCATCAGAAAGGGATCGAGTCGCGCCTGAGTCGACTGGCCGATGCTCCGGCGCAGTTTCACGCCGGCGCCGTCCGAGGTCGCCTGCGAAGGAATAACGCGCTGCAACGTACGTGTGGTCATGGCATCACCGGAAAAAAACGGAAACCAAGATTACATCAGCGGCGGGGATCGCGCGATTCCGTCCCCGGGCTGCACAAAAAAATACGGACGGCGATGCCGTCCGTATCCGCGAAGCGTGCCGGCGCTTACATCCGGCCGAGATCGCTGATCGCATCCACCACCATCGAGGTGCCGACAGCAATCAGCAGGATGTCGGAAGCAACCCGGACATATTTATGGCCGGCGGGCGGCGGGCCCAGCCGCACCACCAGCTGCGACGGCAGGTCGTAATAGACCACGTCGCGGGGCAGCGGATAACCCTTGTTCCACTTCTTCGCCTGTCCCGGCGGCATGCAACCGTTGTTCTTTTTGGCGAGACCGGGCGGGCATTTACCGCCATGGAACTCCTGCGTGTAGTACTCACGCACAACCGTGTGCTGTTGATTGCCAAAATAACTGCTGCGTTGCGACTGCTCGTTCTGTTTGCCGCCGCCCTGCTGTTTGTCGCGGCCCTGTCCTTTGCCGCCATGCTCACCTTCCTGTTTGCCGCCGCCGGCCCATGACGGCTTGTCCGCGTGAGCCGGCATCGCCAGCAGACTTCCCGCCGCAATCAGAATAGCGGCCAGTACTGAGTAGCCCGGATTTTTCCTCATTGTTGTGTCCTTTTTTTATTGCGCCGCCCATCGCAGCGCACAGGGGAATACTACGCACAACAGGCCGGTTTGTTTGTGATCCAGGACACATTAAAGCGGTAACAGAACGTAACAACATTCCCCATTCCCTGCAGGGAGAAGGGTTTTGCCGGAGTTATACCGTCGCAACCGGCGTCACCGGGGAGCCCGCCGCCCCGGGCATACGCAAAGGCGGCGCCGTCAGCAGGAAACGGCTGCGCTTGTGTTTGCGCAGCCATGCCGCGAGTTCGGTGAAATACCACAGCTCACCGAGATGGATGCCCAGCTTGACCAGGCAGTGCTCGTGCAAAGGCAGTTGCGGGCCGCGGTGCGGCATGCGCGGATCAATTCCCAATGTTCCCGAGCGCTCAACAGCAAGATTGTCGGCTGCGATCGCGGCAACACCGGTATCGGAAATCCATTCCAGCAGCCGCTTGTCATGCCCATCGAGCACCGCGCACTGCATCTTGATCGCGTTGTCGAGTTTGCCGTTGGCATCGCGGATCAACTGGCCGAGGCCCGTATGCAGGCACAGGATGTCGCCCTGCTCGACCGTGATTGCATCTTCCTTCATCACTTTTTCGAGCATTTCGTAGGTAATGTCGGTACGCGCATCGCCGAAATGATGCCGCAGGTCGATCAGCACCGCCCGCCCCTGCACGCCGGTCTCGGCCATCGCCGCAACCGACAACGCCCGCGCACCGGTTTCACCGTGAAGCCCGCGCCCCTGCTCATCCACCAGATGAAAGCCGTTGTAGGACACCTTCTCCGCAACACCGTCACCGTTGGCATCAAAATGCGTGCCCTTGTGTGCGAAGCCGTCCCAGTGCGTTGAATACTGCGAATACAGGAAAATTGCTTCGTCGGAACCGACATCGGTGAAGCGCGGATTGGTTTCACCCATGTCGAGATTGAAATAAACCTTGCCCTCGCGGATCACCGGATGAAACTCCGGCGGTTTGCGGAAGGGGTTCAGTACGCTGCCGCCGGGTTTGTCGAGCGGATGCGACAGGCAGAACACCAGACCCGTCTGTACTTCCTTCAATGCGGCCAGACGGCGCGCCGGGGTCAGCAGATTCAGCCGGCCGTGCTGATCATCATTGCCGAACTCGCCCCAGTTCGACCCTTCGGGTCGCTG
>CBHTVL010000104.1:0-7086 GCA_966096475.1 uncultured Burkholderiales bacterium | reverse complement strand
CGACGAATACACCGCTTTCGTCGCCATCTACGGCGCCAAGGGCCTGGCCTATATCAAGGTCAACGATGTGACCAAGCTCAATGAAGAGGGCCTGCAGTCGCCGATCGTCAAGTTCCTGCCGCAGCCCGTGCTCGCGGAAATCCTCAAACGTACCAATGCCGCCAACGGCGACCTGATTTTCTTCGGTGCCGATCGCCGCAAGGTGGTTTGCGATGCGCTGGGCGCGTTGCGCGTCAAGGTGGGTCATGAAAAAGGCCATGCCGAAGCCGGCTGGCGTCCGTGCTGGGTCATTGATTTCCCGGCCTTCGATTACAACGAAGAAGAGCAGCGCTGGGTCGCCGCGCACCATCCCTTCACCGCACCCAAGGACGATCACGTCGGTCTGTTGCAAACCGATCCGGGCAAAGTGCTGGCCAAGGCCTATGACGTTGCACTGAACGGCTGGGAAATCGGCGGCGGTTCGGTGCGGATTCATCGTGCCGAAGTGCAGTCGCAGGTGTTCGCGGCACTGGGCATTACGCCGGAAGATGCGCGTGCCAAGTTCGGCTTCCTGCTGGATGCGCTGTCCTATGGCGCGCCGCCCCATGGCGGCATCGCTTTCGGCCTCGACCGTCTGGTGACGCTGATGACCGGCGCCGATTCGATCCGTGAAGTAATCGCTTTCCCGAAAACGCAGCGCGGTCAGGATTTGATGGTGGAAGCGCCGAGCCCGGTCACCGAAAAACAGCTGCGCGAGTTGCACATCCGCCTGCGCGCCGCCAATCCGGCAGCCTGAACGGCGCCGGACTTTCGCTTCCGCTGCGGCGTCAGGCATGCGCAAGTCGCTGAAGTCGCTGTTATTGCTGGCGGCGATGCTCATCGCGTCGCCGGCGCTGGCGCGCGGGGACCCGTCATCGCAGAGCATCCGTCTGCAGGAGCTTCCGACGGAAGCACAGCAGACCCTGCAATTGATCCGGCGCGGTGGCCCTTATCCCCACGAGCGCGACGGCATCACTTTCGGCAATTATGAAAAGCAGTTGCCCGCCGCACCGCGCGGCCATTACCGCGAATACACCGTGATCACGCCGGGCATCAATCACCGCGGCGCGCGCCGCATCGTCGTTGGTTGCGAACGGCAACAGCCGACGGACAGGCCTTCCGGTTTGTTGTCGCTGCCGCAATGCCGTGACGGCGGCCGCTTTTATTACACTGCGGATCATTACCGTTCCTTCCGGCGGATCACCGAATGAAACCTGTTCTCCCTGCCTCTGAATACAACGGGCTGTATCAGGCCCCGCAGGACGTCGCACCGCTGCGCCGCGCCGTGCGTGATGCCGGCCTGTCCTGGCATGTCGTCGATCTGCAGCGTGCACGCGGCAAACGTACGTTGTTTACCGCCTTTGCGCGCGAGTTCTCTTTTCCGGAGACCTTCGGCGGCAACTGGGATGCGCTGGCCGATGCGTTGCAGGATCTTTCCTGGCGTAAAGAGCCCGGACGGATTGTCCTGTTGCGCGGACTGGATGCATTTGCTTCAGCGGCAGCCGATGATCAGGCGCTGCTGAACGAAATTCTGGCGGCGACGGCGCTGTACTGGAGCGGCCGCAAACGTTTGTTTATCGTGCTGGCATCCGAAGAGGCGGGCTGGCCGGCGTGGCCGCAGTCATGAATTACAAGCAGCCGGTTTCCGTGCTGGTGCTGGTGCACACCATCGACCTGCAGGTGCTGCTGCTCGAGCGCGCGGATCGTCCCGGGTTCTGGCAGTCGGTGACCGGCAGTCAGGACCCCGGTGAGACGCTCGCTGAAACAGCGCGGCGTGAACTGGCGGAAGAGACCGGCATCGTGGTCGGCCCTGATGTGCTGGTCGATTGGAAATTGCAGAATCAATATGAGATTTACCCGCACTGGCGCAGCCGTTATGCGCCGGGGGTGACCCACAATACGGAACACGTTTATGGCTTACCCCTTCCTGCAATGCGGGATGTGGTGCTCGCCCCGCGTGAACATCTGGCCTGGCAGTGGCTGCCGTGGCGTGAAGCAGCAGATCGCGTGTTTTCGTGGAGCAATGCTGAAGCGATACGCCAGTTGCCGCAGCGTGTTGCAGTGCGTGATGAATAAACCGGATTTGGCAGGGGAATTCGAGACTGGTTTTTCTGTCAAAATACGGTAATAGTCAGAGTTTTCCCCGCAGCATGATGATCTGGAAAAGGGCCGGATGATGGAAGCGCAAACGATTACGTTCGAAGGTTTCAAACCGCTGGATGATGCCGCCTGCGAAGAGCGCATTGTTGCCGCGCGCCGCAAGCTGGGCGATCGTGCCGTGCTGCTCGGCCATCATTACCAGCGCGCCGACGTTTACAAACACGCCGAGCTGACGGGCGATTCGCTGCAGCTCTCGAAGCTGGCTTCGAAGACCGAAGCCGAATACATCGTGTTCTGCGGCGTGCATTTCATGGCCGAAGTCGCCGACATTCTTTCGCGTCCGACCCAGAAAGTGATTCTGCCCGACCTCAATGCCGGCTGTTCGATGGCGGACATGGCCAGCCTGAGCAAGGTCGAGCGCGCCTGGCGTGAACTGTCGGAGGTGCTGAACCCCGACGAAACCATTACTCCGATCACCTATATCAATTCCGCGGCCGACCTGAAGGCCTTCTGCGGCGAACACGGCGGCATCGTCTGCACTTCGTCGAACGCGCGCCAGATCCTGAGCTGGGCTTTCGGCCGCCGCGAAAAAGTACTGTTTTTCCCCGACCAGCATCTGGGTCGCTGGACCGGTTACCTGATGGACATTCCGCTGTCCGAAATGCTGGTCTGGGACCCCGACCTGCCGATGGGCGGTCTGACCCCGCAGCAGATCAAGATGGCCAAGGTGCTGCTGTGGAAGGGGCACTGCTCGGTGCACCAGATGTTCCAGGCGCAGCACATCCTGCGCTGGCGCCAGCAGCATCCGAGCGGCATGGTGATCAGCCATCCCGAGTGCAATTTCGAAGTCTGCAAACTGTCGGATTACGTCGGCTCGACCGATTACATCATCAAGACCATTGCCGCGAGTGCACCGGGTTCGCGCTGGCTGGTCGGCACCGAACTCAATCTGGTCAACCGCATGGCTGACGAATTCAGCTCCCAGGGCAAATCGGTGCAGTTCATGGCGCCGACGGTGTGTATGTGTTCGACGATGCAGCGTATTGATCCCCAGCACCTCGCCTGGTCGCTGGAGAATCTGGTTGCCGGCAAAGTGGTGAACCAGATCAAGGTGCCTGCCTACGAGGCCGAACTGGCGCGTATTGCGCTGGATCGCATGCTTGCCATTTCCTGAGCCGGGCATGACTGCCGCGCCGCTGCAGCTGAGCGTCGCGACCTACAACATCCACAAGGGTTTTCCGGCCACGCCGCTGTTCGCGCGGCGGCCGGCTTTGCACGGGCTGCGCGAGCAGCTGCGTGTCCTCAATCCCGATCTGGTGTTCCTGCAGGAGGTGGTTGGCGCGCATGCCGGTCATGCCGCGCGCCATCACGACTGGCCGGCCCAGTCCCAATATGAAGCCCTGGCCGACAGCCTGTGGCAGAGCCATGCCTACGGCAAAAACGCGGTCTATGATGCCGGCCATCACGGCAATGCGCTGCTGTCGCGATACCCGATCACGAGATGGGACAACGAAGACGTTTCCGCGCACCGCTTTGAGCAGCGCGGACTGCTGCACTGTGAAATCGCGGTGCCGGGCTGGTCGCAGGCGCTGCACTGCGTCTGTGTGCATCTCGCGCTGACGGCGCGCGGCCGCGGCCGGCAGCTCGAGCGGCTGCGCCAGCGCATTGAGCGGCTGGTGCCTGCCGATGCGCCGCTGATTGTTGCAGGCGATTTCAACGACTGGTACTGGCGTCATCGCGCCACCCATGAGCTGGCGCATCCGCTGAACATGCACGAAGTGTTCGAGTTGTCCGGCGGCTCACCCGCGCGCAGTTTCCCTGCCGTGCTGCCGCTGCTGCGGCTGGACCGGATTTATGTGCGCGGTTTCAGTGTGCGCGAAGCCCGCGTTCATCATGGCCGGCAGTGGGCACGTGTTTCCGATCACGCCCCGCTGACCGCGCAGCTGGAGCGGTTGCCTGGCTGATCAGTAGCGGTAGTCGTATCCGGGCGGCGGTGCATAACGTCCCGGACCCGGATGACGCGGCGCGGGCGCGGGAACCGAATAGACCGGCGCCACAGCGACATTGTCGCTGCCGATCACGCCGACACCGACGCGGACTGTGGGGCCCGGATCGAAGGGCAGGGTCGTGCTGACATCGCGGCCGTTGTAGTGATACACCACGGTGTAGCCGCGCGTGGTTTCGCGAAAGGTTTCCGCCGTGCGGCAACGCTGGACCGGTGCTTCGGCCATCACACGGTTGTCGACACGATCGCCGGCGACAGCGCCGACAATGGCACCCGCTGCAGCGGCTGCCGTCCGACCGTTGCCCTGGCCCACCTGCGCGCCGAGCAGACCGCCGGCAGCGCCGCCGACCACCGAACCGGCCATTGAACGGTCACTGTCGGGATTCGATACGCGGTCGCCGACAATGGCGCCTGCGATCGCGCCGGCAGCCGTGGCGGCATCGCGTCCGCTGCCGCGGCCCACGGTGCTGCCGAGCAAGGCGCCGGCAACGCCGCCGATGATTGGCGCCATGACACTGCGTTCGGCCTGCGGTGCGCGCGGCGACGGTGCTTCGGTCGTGCATTCCTGGCGCGGCTCACGCACGCGTTCGATGATCGGTGTTGACGAGACCACGCGGGCGGTGTCGGTGTAATCCGCGGCCTGCACGGGCAATGCGGCGAGCACTGCTGCAACGAGGGGCAAACGCGACAGACGGATGCTGAACATGGTGATGCTCCTGTTTATATTCATCGGCCGGCGGCGGTAATGCCGGTGCCGGATGCGATAATTAAAACGCAGGCTTTGCGCCGCCGCAGTAACCGTTACAGATATTTACAATGTTGCCGGTTGGTGATCGGTGATCTTCTCGAGTGCTTTATAAGTATTTGAATTTATTGATAAATATGAACAAGTTTTTAACCGGAATCAACAATGACTGCTGAACACGCACGCGCAGCTGCAGCACCGGTTCCGAAGCCATCCGACGGCGCCGGCCGTGACTGGCGTGTGGTGCCGATGCTGTTGCCCTATCTGTGGGAATACAAATGGCGGGTGGTGATCGCGCTGGTATTTCTTGTCGCCGCAAAACTCGCCAACGTCGGCGTGCCGTTGATATTGAAGGACATCGTCGACGGACTGGATGCATCGAAGGCGGTTCTGGTGCTGCCGCTGGCATTGCTGGTGGCTTACGGCACGCTGCGCATGTCGACGGTGCTGTTCGCTGAACTGCGCGATGTGGTGTTCATGCCGGTGACGCAACGTGCGGCGCGGCGTATCGCACTGGCGGTATTCCGCCATCTGCACGCGCTGTCGCTGCGTTTTCATCTCGAACGCCAGACCGGCGGCATGTCGCGCGATATCGAGCGCGGCACACGCGGCATCTCGACGCTGCTGTCCTTCATGCTGTTTTCGATCATCCCGGTGGTGCTCGAGTTCGTGCTGGTTGCTGCGGTGCTGTTTGCCAAATTCGACTGGCGTTTTGTCGCGGTGACGTTTGCCGCGGTGATTGTCTATATCGCATTCACCATCGGCATTACCGAATGGCGGACTGCGATCCGCAAGCGCGCCAACGAACTCGATTCGAAGGCCAATACCCGCGCCATCGACAGCCTGCTTAATTACGAGACGGTCAAATATTTCAATAACGAGGATTTCGAGGCTCGCCGTTACGACGACAGTCTGCAACGCTATGAAGTGATGGCGGTGCGCAATGAGGCCTCCCTCGGTCTGCTCAACGTCGGCCAGGCGGCGATCATTGCCGTCGCGGCTACGGCGCTGATGGTGCTGTGTGCGCAGGGCGTTGTTGCGCGTGAACTGTCGATCGGCGATCTGGTGCTGGTCAACGGCCTGCTGATCCAGCTCTATATCCCGCTCAATTTTCTCGGTATGGCCTATCGCGAGATCAAGCAGGCGCTGGTCGATATGGAGCGCATGTTCGGTCTGCTGGAGCAGCACCGTGAGGTGGATGACGCGCCTGATGCGCTTGATTTGCCCGAGGGGCCGGCGGCGGTGCGGTTTGAGTCAGTGGATTTCGGCTATGACCCGCGGCGGCAGATCCTGCACGGCATGTCCTTCGAGATTCCGCCAGCAGCAAAAGTGGCGGTGGCCCGTTTGTTGTACCGTTTTTACGATGTCACCGGCGGTGCAGTCCGTATCAGCGGGATTGATCTGCGAAAGATCAAGCAGACCAGTCTGCGCGGCGCGATTGCCATCGTGCCGCAGGACACGGTGCTGTTCAACGACACGATTCACTACAATATCCAGTACGGTCGCCCTGCGGCGAACGGGGACGAGGTCATTGCTGCCGCCAAGGCGGCGCATATCCATGACTTCATTGTCAGCCTGCCCGACGGTTACAACGCCATGGTCGGTGAACGCGGGCTCAAGCTCTCCGGCGGCGAGAAGCAGCGGGTCGCGATTGCGCGCGCCATCCTTAAAAATCCGCGGATCATGATTTTTGACGAAGCCACCTCGGCGCTGGATTCACGCACCGAGCAGGCCATTCAGCGCGAGTTGAACGCCATCGCGCAGGGACGCACGACACTGGTGATTGCCCACCGCCTGTCGACGGTGATGGATGCGGACGAAATTCTGGTTCTGGAGCAGGGCCGGATCATTGAACGCGGCCGTCATGCCGATCTGCTGTCACGCGGCGGCGCTTATGCACAGATGTGGGCGCTGCAGCAGCAGGAGGCTGCGCGCGAGGGTGAGGTCAGCCCAGTGCCGGAAACGCGATAACGATGCGTGTGCCGCGGCCGTGAGTGCCGCTGCGGATGGTGGCGGTCGCGCCGTGGCCCTGGGCGATTTCGCGGACGATGGCCAGACCCAGGCCGCAACCTGCCGGTGAGCCGCCGGCGCTGCGGTAAAAACGTTCGAATACCCGCTCGCGTTCCTCTTCCGGGATGCCGCAGCCGTCGTCTTCGACCTCGAGGGTTGCGAGACTGTCATCCTTCAAGACGCGCACGGTGACGTGGCCGCCTGAAGG
>CBHTVL010000103.1:0-7099 GCA_966096475.1 uncultured Burkholderiales bacterium | reverse complement strand
CGCCAAGGCGCGCGCGGTGGTGTGGAACTTCCCGGATGCCGTGCCGCTGCACCGAGAGCCGCTGTACAGCCCGCGTGCAGACCTGGTCGACAAATATCCGACCCACGACGACCAGAAGAACCGCTGGCGTCTACCGGTGCTGTTCAAGACGGTCCAGCAGGCCAACAAGGATGCCGGCAAACAGTTCCCGCTGATCATGACCAGCGGTCGACTGGTGGAATACGAGGGTGGCGGCGACGAGACGCGGTCGAATCCCTGGCTCGCCGAGCTCCAGCAGGAAATGTTCGTCGAGATCAATCCCAAGGATGCCAACGATCGCGGCGTGCGCAACAACGAATACGTCTGGGTCACGACCCCGGCGCCGAGCAAACCGCGGATCAAGGTGAAGACACTGGTGACCGAGCGTGTTGCGGCGGGCACGGTGTTCCTGCCGTTCCACTTTGCCGGCTGGTGGGAGGGCGAGGACATGAAGAAATACTATCCGGACGGGGCTGCCCCGGTGGTGCGTGGCGAAGCGGTCAATACGGCGACTACTTATGGTTACGACATCGTGACCATGATGCAGGAAACCAAGACCACGATCTGCCAGGTCGCCAAGGCATAACCCCCAGACATCCATTAGGAGAACAACATGGCCAGAATGAAATTCCTGTGTGATGCCGAGCGTTGCATCGAATGCAACGGTTGCGTAACCGCCTGTAAAAACGAGCACGAGGTGCCCTGGGGTGTTAACCGCCGCCGCGTGGTGACACTGAACGACGGTCTGCCCGGCGAGAAGTCGATTTCAGTCGCCTGCATGCACTGCTCGGACGCGCCTTGCATGGCGGTTTGCCCGGTCGACTGTTTCTACAAAACTTCCGAAGGCGTGGTCCTGCACGATAAAGACCTGTGCATCGGCTGCGGCTACTGCTTCTATGCCTGCCCCTTCGGCGCACCGCAGTTCCCGCAGGATGGTGCTTTCGGCATGCGCGGCAAGATGGACAAGTGCACGTTCTGTGCGGGTGGTCCCGAAGAAGATCAATCCGCAGCCGAGTTCAAGAAATACGGTCGTAACCGCCTGTCCGAAGGCAAGCTGCCGGCCTGCGCTGAGATGTGCTCGACCAAGGCGCTGCTGGGTGGTGACGCCGACGTGGTGGCCGATATCTACCGCAACCGGGTGCTGAAGCGCGGCAAAGGTTCCGAGGTCTGGGGCTGGGGCACGGCTTACGGCAAACCGGAGAAGGGCGCGACGCCGCCTGCGGGAGCAAAATCTTGAGCAAACCGGACATGAGAAAGCTGGTGATCGCGGCAACCATTGGCTCTTTGGCTTTGGTGACCGCCGGTTGCGGTGAAAAGCAGCCGGTGACGGTCTACAAACAGGGGCAGTATCAGGGCAAGCCGGATGGCCGCCCCTGGGAGAATGACCAGTTCAAAGGCGATAAAACCGCTTGGGAAAAGTCGATCAGGGCCCGCAACGGCGGCCAGAACGAAAACACGCGAGCGACGGATTAACAAAGGAGGAGTGGCCATGCAGGTCGGTATGAGGCAATGGCTGTGCGCGGGACTGGCGGCACTGGCGTTCGGATTCACGATGCCGGCGTTCGCCGCTGACGCAAGCTCGGAACAGGAACAGGTCGCACGCCAGAAGTCGCAACCCGGCAATAACGCGCCGGTCTGGCGCGATGTCCGTGGCGGTGACAACAAGTATCAAACTACCCAGGTGCGCGGCGTGGAGTCCTCGGTGCTGATGCAGCCCGAAGGCGAAACCTGGCGGCAGATCCGCAATAATCTGGTCACCATTTACGGCGGCTGGTTGCTGGTCGCCATCATGGCGGTCATCGGCGGCTTCTATTACTGGAAGGGGCCGATCAAGCTGCACGAAAAACCCACCGGCCGTCAGTTGCTGCGTTTCGGCTCCTGGGACCGGATGGTGCACTGGGGCGCGGCGATCAGTTTTATTCTGTTGTCGGTGACCGGAACGATCATTCTTTTCGGCAAACACATCATCCTGCCGGTGGTCGGTTTTACGCTGTTCTCCTGGGTCGCGACCCTGTCCAAATACATCCATAACTTCGTCGGGCCGGTATTCGCGTTCTGCGTGGTGCTGATGTTTGTGACCTTCGTGAAGGACAACTTCCCGAAGGCGCATGATCTCAAATGGTTGCTCAAGTTCGGCGGACTGGTCTCCGGCGAGCATGTGCCTTCCGACCGTTTTAACGCCGGCGAAAAAGTCTGGTTCTGGCTGGGCGTGACCCTGCTGGGTCTGGTGGTCAGCGTGACCGGCTTCATCCTCAACTTCCCGAATTTCGAGCAGGGCCGGGAACTGATGCAGACGGCCAACGTGATCCACGCGATTGCCGCGGTGCTGTTCCTGACCATGGGGTTGAGCCATATCTACCTCGGCACGGTGGGTGTTGAGGGTGCCTACGATGCGATGCGCACCGGTTATGTCGACGAAACCTGGGCCAAGGAACACCACGAGTACTGGTATCGCGACACGGTCGCCCAACAAAAAAGCGGCGGCGGGGCGACCAACCCGGCTGCAGCCTCATCGATGAAGGAGGGGTGGAAACAATGAAAGCGCCGAACGTTTGGAAATGGGTGCCGACCTTAATGGTCTGCAGTGTGCTGGGACTCGCGGGCATGGCTTCGGCCAAACTGCCGGCGCCGTCGGAAGAAGCCAAGGCCAAGGCTGCTGAAGCCAAAGCCAAGGCCGATGAAGCCGCCAAAAAGGATGGCGAGAATCTGGCGAAGGCGCAGGACCGTGTGGCAGACCGTTACAAGAAGCAGAACAAAACGGCGGCTGTAAGCACCACCAAGGTTGCAGAAAAGAAAAAGTAATTTTCAGCCGCTCGATTGCGGCGACCAAACAAAAAGCCCGGTTGATGCCGGGCTTTTTGTTTGCAATATTATTCAATAAAAACAATAACTTACTGAATTTTATCGATACTGTCTTCCAGCAACTGCCAGGCGGTTTTGCCGGTGATGTCGCGCCAGCGTTGATAGAAACCGGATTCGCGCAGGCGGTTGCGGAAATCATTGCGGTCGACCTGTGTGGCCACCATGCCCCAGTCGGCAATCTTCTGTTCCAGTCCGCGGTTCAGTGCATCGGTATGCGCACGTTGACGCGCGACATGTTTGCGCGTCACACGCTCAATGGTCTGCCGGATGTCCGCCGGCAGCGTGTTCCAGAACTTCAGGCTGACCATCATGTTGAAGCCGGACCACATATGCGAAGTCAGCGCGATGTGGCGGGTAACTTCATGCAGCTTCAGCGCTTCGGTGATCGACAGCGGATTTTCCTGGGCATCGATCTCACGGTTTTTCAACGCGTCATACAGTTTCAGTACATTCACTTCGACCGGAATCGCGCCGAGACTTTCGAAGGCATCAGCGAACATGCGGCCTTCGGGAATGCGGATGCGCATGCCTTCCAGATCCGCGGCTTTGGCGACGGGACGGTCGACAGTGGAGATGTGGCGGAAACCGTTCTCAAGAAGGCCATAGGGCAGCGCATGGATGCCCTTGGCGCGCAGTTCCTGTTGCAGATAAGCGCCCAGCGGACCTTCCAGCGTCGCATGCACCTGGGCGTGGTCCCTGAAGGCAAAGGGCAGGCCCTGGATTTCCAGTGCCGGCACCACGCCGCCGAGAATGCCACCCATCAGCACATAACACTCGATCTCGCCTTTGATCAGCAGATCGACGATTTCCAGATGGCCGCCCGGCAGGCCTTCGTTCTTGGCGTGTACTGTTCCGGCCACGCGTCCGCCGGTGGCTTCACCGACCTCGTTCCACAGATCAACGAGGAAGGGGTGGACGTGACTGTCTTTGGACAGGTAGTGGTATTGCCTGACCCGCCACTGGGGCGCGCTCATGCCGGCAGCGCCGATGCCATGAGTTCAGGAGTAATGCCTTTGGTTTCAGCATTGGAGAAATTGAGTTCGACCTTCAAGCCGTTGGGATCGAGCATGAACAACTGGAACAGGCCCTGATCGTCGACCATGCGCTTGCGGAATTCGACTTTGTGTTTCTGCAGGTTTTCCATCATTTCGCGCAGACCGGTGCAGCGGAAAGCGACATGGTCGAGAACGCCGCTGCCATGCACTGCATCCGACTGCTGGCCGAGATAGGCCTTGCGGTTTTCGCTGACGTTTTTGCCGCCCTGGGTCAGGTGGATGACATCGGTATCGCCGAGATACAGCCAGATCACCGGGAACTTGAAGTCGGGGTGGGGGCCTTCGCGAAAGCCGAGGATGTTGACGTACCAGTCGCGCGTCGCTTCAAGGTCTGCGGTCTGTATCAGGAAGTGTTCAAGGTGATGTAAAGGCATGGCAGGTTTTCGTTAGGGGATCAGTTGGCAGTGATGCCGGCGGTTTTTGCCAGTTTGGCAAAGTCCTCGACATGGCGGCGCAGGAAGGCATTGTATTCATCCAGCGAATTGCTGGCGACCAGCGGAATGCCGTTTTTCTCGAAACGTTCACGCAGGGCCGGGACGGCAACGGCCTTGACCACTTCGCTGCGCAGTTTTTCGAGGATTTCCCGCGAGGTGCCGGCCGGAGCAACGAGACCGTTAAACGTGGTGTCCTCAAAACCTTTGACGCCGGACTCGTCGATCGTCGGCATGTCAGGGAACAGCGGTGAGCGTTTTTTGCTGCTGACGCCGAGACCGCGCAGACGGCCGGACTTGATGTAGCCGGCGGAGGTGCTGACCTGGTCAAACATCAGCATGATGTGTCCGCCAACCAGATCAGTAGTGGCCGGCGCATTGCCCTTGTAGGCAACTTGCATCATCTTGATACCGGCCTGCTGCGCAAACATTTCGGTGGCGACATGTCCGGTGCCGCCGTTACCCGAGGTGCCGTAGGTCAGTTCACCCGGGCGCTTTTTGGCCAGCGCAATCAGTTCGCGGATATTTTTGACCGGCAGCGCGGGATTGACCACCAGCACCATCGGGATGTCGCAGGTCTGGGAAATGCCGGTGAAATCTTTTATCGGGTCGTAGCCGGCGTCGGCAATGATCGCGGGCACTCGGGCAAAGGTGTTGGCGATGGCGAGCAGGGTATAGCCGTCGGGTGCCTGGGTTTTGACGTAACGCGTGCCGATCAACGCGCTCGAACCCGGCCGGTTTTCAACCAGCACCTGTTGCCCCAGTGATTTGGACAACTGTTCGGCAACACCGCGCGCGACGATGTCGACGTTGCCGCCGGCAGCCAGCGGATTGATGATGCGCACCGGTTTTGCTGGATAGGCCTGACCGGACGCTGCGGGTGCGGCAGCAGCCAGTGCGGCCGTTGTGAGCGCGATGGCGATTCGTTTCATGATTCTCCTCCGGAGCCGTGGACCGGCTATCTTGATTGAGCGAATTGTGCGGTGAGAATCTGTGACCGGCAAGTCAAGGTGCGACCGTCACAATGCGCCGTTCGTCGATGGCCTGCAGTACGGCGTTGGTGACAGCTACGGTATACAGGCTGTCCTCGCCGTCGGGTAGCAGGCTGCGGCCGCCGCGCACATCGTTTTCGAAGGCCTGAACCTGCAGGTCGTAGGCCGGGCTCACCGGGAAACGTTCTTCGCTGCTGCCCTTGGCGTCGCGAATGGTGATGACATGTTCCTTGGCGAAACGCAGCGCTGAGGTGACCAGCGTCGCCTTGTCGCCTTCGATCAGCAGATTGTTTTCGGCGCTGGCGACTTCGCGTGTGGCCTTGGCCAGTGCATGACAGTCACCTTCCAGACGGCCGAGAACGGTCATCGTGTCGTCGGGTTTTTTGTCGCGACGGTCGGGGTGGGTGAAGGCGGAGACTTCGATGAAGCGTTTGCCGGTGACGTACTGGATCAGGTCGAGCAGGTGCACGCCGACGTCATACATCACGCCGCTTTGTTCGAAATCCTGGCGCCATGACACGCGTGCGCCGACGGCGGAAGCGCGTTCCAGTGAAACCTCGGTCAGGCGTCCCAGCCGGCCCGACTGCACGATCTCGCGGGCGCGAACGACCGCGGCATCCAGGCGGATCTGGTGAGCGATACGCAGCACGATGCCGGCTTTGCGGCAGGCTTCGACCATTTCACGGGCATGTGCGGTTTTCATCGCAAAGGGTTTTTCGCAGAGGATGTGTTTGCCGGCGCGGGCAGTCTCCAGCACGGCGGCATGGTGCATGGCGTTGGGCAGGGCGATGTAGACGGCATCAACGTCCGGATCATTCACCAGCGAAGCCAGATCCTTGTGCGCATGGGGAACTTTGAATTTGTCGGCGAAGGCGCGGGTTTTTTCCGGCGTGCTGCCGAGGCAGGCGACGAGTTCCGAGCCCGGGCTTTTGACGATGCCCGGCGCGACAAAATCGCTGGCAACCCAGCCGAGACCAACCACGCCCCAGCGTACTGGCTTTTGTTGACTGCTCAAGTGAAACTCCTCCGTCCAGGCGCATCAGGACGATGCGCCGCATGTTGTTTTGGCTGGTTGCTTTGACTGATTGCGTTAAATCACGCTGTCCATTACCTGCACATCAACCATCGTGCCCGGCGTGACGTTGCCCTGTTCAATGGCCAGAATGATGAAACAGTTGGCTTCGGACATTGAACGCAGGATCCCGGAGCCCTGTTCGCCGGTGACCCGTACACTGAGATTGCCGGAGGCGTCGCGGGACAGGATGCCGCGCTGGAACTCGGTGCGTCCCGGTGCTTTTGTCCGTGTCGAGGTGCAGGGCACCTTGAAAGTCGGCAGTGCTTCGATCGGATCGCGGCCCGAGAGTTTGAGCAGTGCATCACGGACGAACTGGTAGAAGGTCACCATCACCGATACCGGATTGCCGGGCAGGCCGAAGAAATGGGCGTTGCCGATCTTGCCGTAAGCGAGCGGCCGGCCGGGTTTCATCGCGATTTTCCAGAACACCACTTCGCCGAGTTTGTTGAGCAGTTCTTTGACAAAGTCCGCTTCGCCGACCGACACGCCGCCGCTGGTGATGACCACGTCCGCAATGGATGCGGCTTCCTTGAATGCGGCTTCGAGCAGTTTCGGGTCGTCCCGTACCACGCCCATGTCGATGACCTCGCAGCCGAGGCGGGTCAGCATGCCGTGGAGGGTGTAGCGGTTGCTGTCGTAGATCTGGCCTTCACCCAGCGGAGAACC
>CBHTVL010000102.1:0-7132 GCA_966096475.1 uncultured Burkholderiales bacterium | reverse complement strand
GCGCTGGAAAAAGTCGACGGTAAAGCCGAAGAGCTGACCTGGGAAATCTACCGCGACACGCTGATTGAGCAGTGTGAACAGGGCGTGGATTACTTTACGGTTCACGCCGGTGTGCGTTTGCCGTATATCCCGATGACCGCGAAACGCATGACCGGCATTGTTTCGCGCGGCGGCTCGATCATGGCGAAGTGGTGTCTGGCACACCACAAGGAAAGTTTCCTCTACACGCACTTCGAGGAAATCTGCGAACTGCTCAAGCAATACGACGTCGCATTCTCGCTCGGCGACGGCCTGCGCCCCGGCTCGATTTATGACGCCAACGACGAAGCGCAGCTGGCCGAGCTGAAAACCCTGGGTGAACTGACGCAAGTGGCGTGGAAACACGACGTGCAGGTGATGATCGAAGGTCCGGGCCATGTGCCGATGCACATGATCAAGGAGAACATGGAGCTTCAGCTGAAGTACTGCGACGAAGCGCCGTTCTACACGCTGGGACCGCTGACCACCGATATCGCACCGGGTTACGACCACATCACCTCGGCGATCGGCGCCGCAATGATCGGTTGGTACGGCACCGCGATGCTCTGTTACGTCACGCCGAAAGAGCATCTGGGTCTGCCCGACAAGAACGACGTCAAGGACGGCATCATGGCGTACAAGGTCGCGGCACACGCTGCCGATCTCGCCAAGGGTCATCCCGGCGCGCAGATCCGCGACAACGCCTTGTCGAAGGCGCGTTTCGAGTTCCGCTGGGAAGACCAGTTCAACCTCGGTCTCGATCCGGACAAGGCGCGCGAATTCCATGACGAAACGCTGCCGCAGCATGGCGCCAAGCTGGCGCACTTCTGCTCGATGTGCGGTCCGCATTTCTGTTCGATGAAAATTACCCAGGATGTGCGCGAATACGCGGCAAGCCAGGGCGTTTCGGAGAAGGATGCGCTGAACAAGGGCATGCAGGACAAAGCGCAGGAATTCGTCGAGCAGGGCGCGGAAATTTACCGCAAGGCCTGACCGGTTTTTCCGGCAGTTTGAACACCGTCAACGCCGGTACACCCCGGCGTTGACGGTGCGTTATTACGGACTACGCCCATTCCCGGAGTGTCCATGAACCTGCACCGTCAGATAGCCGCCCTGGTCCTTGGCGCCGCGCTTTCGGCCCCCTTATATGCTGCGGAACGTGATCCGCTCGCGGGGCTGGAAGGGCTGCTGACCCCGCAGCTACTGCTGGGCGGTCTGGTCAGCGAAAACGATGTCAGCCTGCTGTTTGCCCATCTGCGTGCGTCGATGCTGGCGACTGCCGAAGGGCGCGAACCGCCAGCGATGCCCGCGGCGTTAAGTCAGCGCATCGACGCCGCCGGCAGTGAATTGCGGGTCCGCGGAACGTTGATCGGTCTGTTGTTGTCACAGGTCATGGAACGCGCGGTTCGTGACGCGGTGCGGGATTTTGCAGCGCAGGCGCCGCGCAGCACCGACTGACCCCGCCCTCCAGTAGAATGATTTGACCTTCCGCGATGCTGCGGATGGCGCCTGCCTGTGCAGGTTTTTGCCCTGTCCGCATTCGAGAGATTCTTTTGAAAAAAAAGCTGTGGCTGATTGCCGGCGTTGTTGCGGTGCTGCTTGTTGCCGGCCTGTCTTACTGGATGCTGGCCGGCAAGCCGGACCAGCCTGTGTTCCGTTTGGCCAAGATCGAACGTGGCCCTCTGGTGGCGGCGGTATCTGCAACCGGCACCCTCAATCCGGTGGTTTCGGTGCAGGTGGGTTCCCAGGTTTCCGGGCAGATCAAGGAAATCTTCGTCGATTACAACTCGGTGGTGAAAAAAGGCGACGTCATTGCGCGCATCGACCCTGAATCGTTCGTGCTGCGCGTCAATCAGGCGATGTCCGATCTGGAAGCCGCCCGCGCCACAGTGCTGACCCAGCGCGCCAATGTGGCAGCGCTGCAGGCTGAAGTCTCACGCACCCAGGTTGCGATGAACGAAGCCGAGCGCGACTTGAAGCGCAACCAGATGCTGGTCGAAAAGGGTTTTGTGTCGCAGGCAGCGCTGGAAAAAACCCAGTCGGCGCTGGCCATTGCCGCCGAGCAGGTGAAGACCGCACAGGCCCAGCGCGCCGTTGGCGATGCGCAGATCCGCAACGGTGAAGCGCTGGTCAAACAGCGCGAATCGCAACTGGCGCAGGCCAAAGTCGATCTCGAGCGCACCACCATCCGCGCGCCGGTGGACGGCATTGTCATTTCGCGCAGCGTCGATGCCGGACAGACGGTTGCCGCCAGCCTGCAGGCGCCGGTGCTGTTCCTGATCGCCCGCAACCTGACCGACATGCAGGTCGAAGCTTCGATCGATGAGTCGGAAATCGGCCGCATCACTATCGGGCAGGATGCGACGTTCACCGTCGATTCATTCCCGGGGCGCACCTTCCGCGGCAAGATCACCCAGGTGCGCAAGGCCGCGCTGGTGGTGCAGAACGTGGTGACTTATGTGGCGATCATTTCTGCGCCCAATCCCGATCTGACGCTGCTGCCGGGCATGACCACCAATGTGCGCATTACCGTCGCCAACCGCGATCAGGTGCTGCGTGTGCCGAACGCGGCGCTGCGTTTCCGTCCGCCGGGCGTGGCGGCGCCGGCGAAAGGCGAGAAAGAAGCGCAGAAGACCGATAGCGCGGCGGCACCGGGCGGCGGCGGACCGGGCCAGGCCATGCGCGAGCGTTTGGCCAGGGAACTCGGGCTCAGCGCCGAGCAGCAGACAAAACTGGAAGCGATCCAGAAAGCGACTGCGGAAAAAATCGCAGCCATCAGTATGGATGATCCGGCGCAGCGCAAAAAAGAGGTCGGCCGCTTGCGCACACAGTCACGTACCGAAATTGCGGCGATTCTCAACGAAGACCAGTTGAAACGATACGAAGCCATGGCTGCCGAACAGCGCGGCGTGGCTACTACGCGCGGAACGGTGTGGGTGGCCGACGGATCGCAGGCGCCGAAATCGGTCAGCGTACGTCTCGGCATCAGCGACGGCACCTTTACCGAGTTGCTCGGCGGCGAATTGAAGGAGGGCGATGCGGTGATCATCGGCACGGGCGCAGCGCGGCCTGAAACCAAGGCCGCCGCGCCGCGGTTCGGCTTCTGAAAATAACAATAAAAACAAATAGTTATTGACGCGATGGATTGCTGAGTCACAGGCGCCGCACGATGCCGACCCCGCTGATCACCACCCGCGAACTCGCCAAGTCCTATGCACTCGGCGGCTTTACGGTGCACGCCTTGCGCGGCGTGTCTGTGGATATCCATGCAGGTGAATTTGTTGCGGTGATGGGACCGTCGGGCTCGGGCAAGTCGACATTCATGAATCTGCTGGGTTGCCTGGATACGCCGTCCAGCGGCGAGTACCTGCTCGCCGGTGACCGGGTGTCGGGTCTCGACAGTGATGCGCTGGCAGCGATCCGCAACCGGCGCATCGGATTCGTGTTCCAGAGTTTCAATCTGCTACCGCGTACTTCAGCGCTGGAAAACATTGCATTGCCGCTGCTCTATTGCGGCGTCAGCGGCGAGGAACGTGATCGCCGTGCGGCGGCGCGACTTGCCGAGGTCGGCCTTGCCGAGCGTGGCCATCATCATCCGGCGCAGCTGTCCGGAGGCCAGCAGCAGCGCGTGGCGATTGCGCGGGCGCTGGTCAATGATCCGGTGCTGATCCTTGCCGACGAACCGACCGGCGCGCTGGATACGCTGACCAGTTGCGAGGTGATGGCGCTGTTGCAGCAGCTGAATGCGCAGGGCATGACGGTGGTGCTGGTGACGCATGAACACGACATCGCCGAGTTCGCCAAGCGCGTGATCACCTTTCGCGACGGTCGTGTCATCGAGGATCGCGTGGTTGAAAAACCGCAGGATGCCGCGGCACTGGCGGCACAGTTGCGCGAAGGACGGGCGGCAGATGAAACGCAGCCCGGTGAGGTGCCGGCGTGAACGTGCTCGCCAGCATGCGAATCGCGTTGCGTGCGCTGCGCATCAACAAGCTGCGCAGCGCACTCACCATGCTCGGCATCATCATTGGTGTTGCTGCAGTGATCACCATGATCGCCGTCGGCTCCGGCGCGCAGTCGCAGATTGAAAGCCAGATCAAGGGCCTCGGCACTAACCTGATCATTCTGATGCCCGGCTCCAGCACCAGCGGCGGCGTGCGCATGGGCGCCGGTTCGCGTAATACCCTGACCGAAGAAGATGGTTATGCGATCCAGCGTGATGTGCCCTCCGTACAGGCTTCCGCACCGACCCTGCGCGGCACCGGCCAGGTGGTGGGCGGATCGGGCAACTGGTCGACTGTGTTCTATGGCGTGACCCCGGAGTATTTCGAGGCGCGCAACTGGGTGGTTGCGCAGGGCAAGGGTTTTGAGGCCGCCGACATTTCCGGTTCCGCCAAAGTGGCATTGCTCGGCGATACCGTCGCCCGCAACCTCTTCGGCGACACCGATCCGGTCGGTCAGATTGTGCGCATCCGCAAAGTGCCGTTCACGGTCATCGGCACGCTGGAGAAAAAAGGCCAGAGCCTGATGGGCCAGGACCAGGATGACGTGATCCTGATGCCGATTTCGACAGCGCGTAATCGTGTGCTGGGTCAGGGCGCCGGCCGCCTGCGTACCGTGGGCTCAGTGTCAATCAAGGTGCGCGATGGTGAAGACATGGCGGAAGCGGAAGCGCAGATCCGCGACCTGCTGCGCCAGCGCCATCGCATCCAGTCCGGGCAGGAAGATGACTTCACGTTGCGCAATCTGTCGGAAGTGCTGAGTGCTCGTGAGGAATCCAGCAAGATCATGGGCCTGCTGCTCGCGGCCGTCGCCTCGGTGTCGCTGCTGGTTGGCGGCATCGGCATCATGAACATCATGCTGGTGTCGGTGACCGAGCGCACGCGCGAAATCGGCCTGCGCATGGCAGTGGGTGCGCGCGGCCGCGACATCCTGACGCAGTTTCTGGTGGAGGCGATCACGCTGGCCCTGATCGGCGGACTGCTCGGCATCGCGCTGGGTGTCGGCGGTTCGCTGGCGATCGGCCGGTTTGTCGGCTGGCCGATTCAGCTGGGTATTGAACCGGTCGCGCTGGCCGTGGGTTTCTCCGCGGCGATCGGTATCTTTTTCGGGTTTTATCCGGCGCGCAAAGCGTCACGCCTGCTGCCGATCGAAGCACTGCGCTACGAATAGGGCGCTGATGTCATCGCGCCTTCGCGTAGAATGGCGGCTCCATGGATGCAGCACTCGCGCTCAAGGCCTTCATACTCGGCGTTGTTGAAGGCCTCACCGAATTTCTTCCGGTTTCCAGCACCGGCCACCTGATTATTGTCGGCGGCCTGCTCGATTTTCACGATGAAAAAAGCAAGGTGTTCGAGCTGGTCATCCAGACCGGCGCGATGCTGGCGGTGTGCTGGGAATTCCGCGCGCGCTTTCTCGGTGTTCTGACAGGGCTGGCCTCGCAGGCCCCGGCGCAGCGTTTTGTGCTGAACCTGATCGCCGCATTCATGCCGGCAGCAGTCATCGGACTAGCGCTCGGCAGCTTCATCAAGGGGCATCTGTTTCACGCCGTGCCGGTGGCGATTGCGCTGATCGTCGGTGGCGTGATCATTCTCTGGGCCGAGGGCCGCGACCGGCCGACGCGCATCAACGATGTGGATGTGATGACCTGGAAGGACGCGTTGAAGATCGGTTTTGCACAGGCTTTCGCGCTGTTTCCCGGCGTGTCCCGCTCGGGGGCCACCATTATCGGTGGCATGCTGTTCGGGCTGTCGCGCCGTGCGGCCACGGAATTTTCGTTTTTTCTCGCGGTACCGACGCTGGTCGCTGCCGGTTTATACGATCTTTATAAAAACCGCGCGCTGCTGTCTGCCGATGATCTCGGTCTGTTCGGCATCGGCACGGTCACCGCATTTGTTTCGGCTTTTGCCTGTATCCGCTGGTTGATGCGCTACGTGGCCAGTCACGATTTCCGGCCCTTTGCCTGGTACCGCATCGGCTTCGGCCTGTTCATCCTGATCAGCGCCTGGACCGGCTGGGTGCGTTGGTAATTTCCGGCTGATGCCCGGCTAACCCGCTAACCCTGCACCCACGGCAGGCCTGCAGCACGCCAGCCGCCGACGGTGCTGCGGTGGCCCTGGGCATCGCGGTCGCCTTCAAAACCTTCCAGCACGTTGTAACAATCGGCATAACCCGACTGCATCGCAACCATTGCCGCGTTATGCGAACGGCCGCCGCTGCGGCAGATAAACAATACCGGCGCGTCGGCGGGAACCTGTTCGGCCAGCTGATCGGCAAACGCGGGATTGGGCCGGTTGCCGGGATAGGACAGCAGCTCGATTTCAACGGCGCCGGGAATGCGCCCCACCCAATCCTGCTCGGCACGGGTACGGACGTCGACCAGGCGCGCGCCCGGCAGTGACTTCCACAACGCAAAAGCTTCGGCCGGCAGCAGGGCGCCGCTGTAAGGCAGCCCCATTTGGCTGGCACGTTCGGCGGCGGCATCAAGAATGGCTTTGGTATTGCTCATCGGGGATCCAGGCGAAAAAAATCAGAGCAGGCATTCTAACCGAGTGCGCAAACCGGAATGATGCACTATAATCGTGCACCACCCGCCTTGACGCACAATAAAGGTGCATCTTTTTGGGGCGCATGGATTAATAGCCGTTAATATTCAAAAACCTAGGGATGCACCGCCTTGGTACACATCCTGCTCTAATCGGGGCCGGAGCAAACTAAACCCCTTTCAATCATTAGCAATCGTTAGGAGAGTTAGATGGGAAGCACTGCCGATGTCATGAAGCTGCTCAAGGACAACGAAGTCAAATTCGTTGACCTCCGATTTACCGACACCTTGGGCAAAGAACAGCACGTGTCCGTGCCGACCAAGATGTTTGGCGACGACAAGTTCACCGACGGTCACGCGTTTGACGGTTCGTCCATTGCCGGCTGGAAAGGCATTCAGGCTTCCGACATGCTGCTGATGCCGGATCCGGACAGCGCGCGCATGGACCCCTTCACCGACGAAGCGACCCTGATCCTGACCTGTGACGTGATCGAACCCGCCGACGGCAAGGGTTACGACCGCGATCCGCGCTCGATCGCCAAGCGTGGCGAGGCCTACCTGAAATCGACC
>CBHTVL010000101.1:0-7136 GCA_966096475.1 uncultured Burkholderiales bacterium | reverse complement strand
GACCGCCCCGTTCACACCATTGACGGAGAATCCGCCACTGGTCAGGCCAGTCAACACCAGCGTAATCGTCTCCACCGATCCCGCTTCGATACGCCCCGGGGCCGACAGGGTGCCATTGACAAAAACGGCGCCGCCAACCTGCATCTTCACGTCAGGACCGCCGATGATCGAAGAATTGTTGACGACCACGTTGCCGCCGGTTTTGACTGTGGTATTGCTGGAGAAATTACCCAGGGTGGATGAGGACGACAATGGCTCGTAGTAATCGCCGGAAAGGACGTTCAGAGCCCCACCCGCAACCGCAACCGTATTCGCATAACCACGTGCATAGTTGCTGTAACCACCAGCACCGCCGATGTTCAGATTCCCGCCGGCATTGAGCAGCAAGTTGCCGTTTGCGGTTACCGCGCCGTAATACCCGTTGATATTGATGTCGCCATTGGCCAGCAGCGACAGATCACCACCGGCATACCCTTCAGCGCCATCAACGGTTATCGAACCGCTGGCACCAATCGCAGCGTTGCCGATGGGAGCATATACGGCGTTATAGCCGTAGAGCCACAGATTGCCGGTGTTGATCACGCCGATACTGCCGGTCTGCGACGAAACCCTGAGCGAAGATGTAAGGGTTTCGATGGGGTTTGCGATGGAGCCCACCCCCGTGTAACCCTGCAAATTGATTTCAGGCGCCAGAATGTTCAGCCCGTCGTTACCGTCGACAATCGCACCATTGGAAGAATAAACGCTCACATACTGGGTCGCAGTGACGGAACCCAGCGTCACGCCAGACGGTCCACTCAGGTAGACCGAATTGCCGGAATACGGATAACCGGGATTGCCGGTAGCGCTGATGCTGCCTGTTCCGGCGTTGATGGAATAATTGGCATTGATATTGACGGTGCCTTCGCCGCCATCCGCAGACGGTTTCGCCGCGGCATTGATCGAGCTGTTGGCGAGGGTCACCGATCCCCCCGAATAAGCATCCATGTCCACCAGCGCATGCTGTCCTGTCGCCGTCAGTACACTGCCGCCGGTGATGTTAATTCCGCCGGAATTAGAGGTCAGAAAGATTGACGCGCGGCCATCCACGTATTCGGATGCGCCCGCCCCACCGGTCGCCAAAACCTGGCTGGCATTGATCGATATGCCGCCGATTTCAGAGTCGTGCGAGTAGAGGTCAACTCTGCCGCGTCCGCCATACTGGGAAATTCCGTTACCGCCGGTTGCCGTGATGGTCGAACCGGAAACGGTCAGCGCCGCCCCGACATCAAAAACAATATCGCCATATCCGCCATACATTCCATTGCCGCCAAAGGCACGGACCGTGCTGCCACTCAATACATTGATGTCACCCGCGTTGGTTTCCAGATTGACATAGCCGAATTTTCCGTCGAATGCCCCATGCCCGCCTTTGGCTTCAATCGTGCTGCCACTGATATTGATGTCACCGCCGAGCGCATAAACATCAACGACCGCCATGCCGCCATAGGCGCTGGAAGATGTGCCGCCGATTGCGGATACCGTCGCGTTATTGACCGAGATGTTGCCGCCATAAGTGGCTATTGCATCCAGATAAATCTCTGCATTACCGGAGTCACCGCCCCCCCTGACCAGAATATCCTTGTTGATAACCAAGTCAGACGAACCATAACCCGCCAGTTCCAGACTCAGGTATGCAGGTCCAGCGGGGTTTTCGACAGTAATGCCGGAAACACCACCCACAGTTCCGACGGTCAAGCTCGTGCCATTCTTGAATTTAAAAAAATCCACCGCCTTGCCGGCAATAGTACCCACCGAGTTCAAGGCATCATCCAGATACACACCGCCGGCATTGCTCGATGCCAGCAATCCGGACGCAATTACGGGGGCACCGAGATCCTGACTGATGTCACCACCAGCAATCAGATGCACAATGCCGCCAGTCGATACCGAAGCGTCGAGGTGGATCTGGCCGGTGCTGCCGACCACGGGCGAAGAGGTCGAAGCGCCATTCCAGCCCGCCGTCAAATGGATGGCTCCGTTACCGGCGTTGGCAATCGGCGCGGAAACCGTAATATCGTTGTGAGCGGTCAGCTTCAGGTAGTTGGCGCTGTTCCAGGACACCGCCGAATCAACCATGATGTTGCCGCCTGAACCCGCCGTAAATATGTCCATGGGGGTTGTCGCCAGATTAGCGACAAGGGTGTCTGCTCCAATGCCGCTTGAAGTCATTGAACCGGTGCCCGCCGAAATCGTGAAATCGACCGGATCAATGACCCAGCGACCGGGTGCGGAGGCCCCGCCGGTATAAACGCGCGTTGACGCATCAATGCCGACTTGGGCCGCGGAAGTTTCGATAAAACCGCCAGTGCCGGTAGTCGCCGAAGCGTCCAGCTTTCCGGCCACGTTGGTAACACCATCAGCCATGCCGGACAGCACTTCAATCCGGCCGCCGTTCCCACCGCGCGCGCTAATCACGCTGCCGGTTTCCAGATCGGTACGTTTGGTCGACTTCAGCATGATGCGGCCGCCCTCGGAGACCGCGCTGTCGGCGTTGATGACGCCGCCCTGCTTGATCAGGCCTGCATAGATGCCGATGCGTCCCGCATCTGCCACCACGCTACCGAGGTTGCGCGCTTCATTGCTGTCTGCCTGGATTTCAACCCGCAGATTCGGCGTGCCGGGATTGACCAGCTCCACGCTGTTACCCGCCGCCAGCACGATTTCGCCGCCCGGGCTGGTGATGATGCCGTTGTTGGTGACTGCATTGCCGATCATGTAAACCGGACCGCCCGCAGCGTTGATCGAGCCCTGATTGACCACCGCACCGGCACCTGCGCCGTCGGTGAAATTCATGCGCCCGGCGAGGAAGTCGGCATTCGACAGGTTCAGCGTCGAAGCCACCATGCCGGCGACGTTGATCTGGGAACCGGCGCCGAAAACGATGCCGTTCGGATTCAGCAGGAACACGCGGCCGTTCGATTGCAGTGCGCCGAGGATAGCGGAAGGATCCTGCCCTACCACGCGGTTGAGCACGGCCGAAAGAGCCGAGGGCTGGATGAATTTGGTCAGCTCGTTGACGCCGATGGAGAACGAACCCCAGTTGATGATGGCGTTATGACTGTTGGTGACATTGAGGATGCTGCCGGCCTGGGAGAAGCTCGCGGTGCCGTGGACCACGGTCGGCGCAGTCGGGTTGGCCAGTGCGGCGCTGCCGAAGCAGGCGGCTACCGCCAGTGCGGCGACTTTAGGCCGCAGATTCAATCCGGATTGAACGACGGAGTTACGCGCGTTTCGCGAACCGGTATTTTTCTTCATACAGCCCCCTGGATCACCACATTCCGGCAGACTACTCGCGCGCAACGGAAACGATGCGCGCCGCAGGCTGCATCTCATTGAAATTATAGGGGGTAAATCCCCTCGGACGTAACGGGTGTTAGTGTTTTTTTGCGTGCACTTGTGACAATTCGCACGCCTGCTCCATCTCAGGGCAAAACGCCGGGCCTTGAAGGGGTGCCGGCGTCATTTCGGTGCAACAATTTCCAGGGTCAGCGGCGCTGGCGGCGGGCCTCGGAAAGACAGATGCCCGCAGAAACCGAGACATTGAGACTTTCGACGCTGCCGAGCATGGGAATGCGCGCCAGTTCGTCACAGGTTTCTCGGGTCAGCCGGCGCATGCCCTCGCCCTCGGCACCGAGCACCCAGCCCAGCGGACCGTTGAGCTTGATGCCGTAGAGGTCCTTTTCAGCGCGCTCATCGGCACCAACCAGCCAGACGCCACGGTCCTTCAATTCACGCATGGTGCGTGCGAGGTTGGTGACCATGATGTAGGGCACCGTATCGGCGGCGCCGCTGGCGACCTTGGCCACAGTCGCATTGAGCCCGACGGCATGATCCTTGGGCGCGATCACGGCATGGGCGCCCATGCCATCGGCGACACGCAGGCAGGCACCGAGGTTATGCGGGTCGGTGACGCCGTCGAGAATCAATAACAGCGGCGGTTCACTCAGTTCCTCGAGCACATCATCGATGTGCGTCGGCATTTTCACCGCCTCGACACGGGCGGCCACGCCCTGATGGCGTTGATTGCCGGTCATGCCTTCGATGCGTTTGGCGTCAACCATGATCACGCGCACGCCGCGGGTCTCAGCGAGTGCCAGCAGGTCCTTGCCGCGGCGGTCGTGACGCGCACTGTCGAAATAAATTTCCTTCACCGCGCCTTCGCGCTGGCGCAGGCGGCTGGTCACCGCGTGAAAACCGTGAATCAGGTGCAGATCGCTCATTTCAGTATATAAGTATTTGTTTTTATTAAATAATCAGGAAAGCACAAAGTCGATCCGCGCGGCGGTGAGATCCACTTTGGCGATTTTCACCCGCAACCGGTCGCCGAGGCGGTAACGCTGCTTGGTGCGCTCACCGAGCAATTCATGGCGGGCCGCATCGTATTTGAAATAATCCTTGCCGAGGTCGGAAATGTGCACCAGCCCTTCAACATAGACATCATCCAGCGCAACAAAAGCGCCGAAAGACGCAACACCGGCAATGCTGCCCATGAAGGTTTCGCCGACACGGTCGCGCATGTAATAACACTTCAGCCATGCGGTGACATCGCGCGTGGCCTCATCGGCACGGCGTTCAGTCATCGAACACTGGGCGCCCAGTTCCTGCCAGTCGCCCGGCTCATAGCTGCCGCCGATCAGTACTGCCTTGATCGCGCGATGAACCAGCAGATCGGGATAACGGCGAATCGGCGAAGTGAAGTGGGTGTAGGAATCGTAGGCCAGACCGAAGTGGCCGGCGTTTTTCGGGGTGTAAACCGCCTGCTTCAGTGAACGCAGCATCACCGTCTGCAACAACTGCTCGTCCGGACGCCCTTTCACTTTTGACAACAGCTTGGCGTAATCGGAAGCATGCGGCTTTTCGACGCCCGGCAACTGCAGACCGAAACCTTTCAGGAAGTCGCGCAAGGCGGCAAGCTTCTCAGGCGTCGGGCCTTCGTGCACGCGATACAGCACCGGATGGCCGCGTTCACGCAGGAAGTCGGAGGTGCAGACGTTGGCCGCCAGCATGCACTCCTCAATCAGGCGGTGCGCGTCGTTGCGGATGACCGGCACGATTTTTTCAATCTTGCCCTTGTCATCAAAAATCATCTGCGTTTCGATGGTTTCGAAATCGATGGCACCGCGTTTGGCCCGCGCCTTCGCCAGCTGGTGATAAAGCTTGTACAGCGTCTGCAGATGCGGCACCAGCGCCTTGCGCCGGCGGGCTTCGGGGCCGCGCGCATCCGCAAGAATGGCGGCGACCTCGGTATAGGTGAAGCGCGCATGCGACAGCATCACCGCCTGATAGAACTTGTAGCTTTTGACATGGCCGTGACTGTCGATCTGCATGTCGCAGACCATCGCCAGACGTTCGACATCCGGATTGATCGAGCACAGTCCATTGGACAACGCCTCGGGCAGCATCGGAATCACCCGTCGCGGGAAATACACCGAGTTGCCGCGGCTACGCGCTTCAACATCCAGCGCGTCGCCCGGCCTGACGTAATGACTGACGTCGGCAATCGCCACGACCAGCCGGAAACCGCTGCCGACGGATTCGGCGAATACCGCGTCATCGAAGTCGCGCGCAGTTTCACCGTCAATGGTAACCAGTGGCAGATCACGCAAATCGATGCGGCTTTTGTGATCGGTACTGCGCACGCCCTTGGGCAGCTTGGCGGCAATCGCCTCCGCTTCCTTCGGGAATATCCACGGCAGCGTGTGTTTGCGCAGCGCGATTTCGATTTCCATGCCGGGATCGGCATAGTTGCCCAGCACTTCGACAACACGACCGAGGGGTTTGGATTTGCTACCCGGCTGTGAAATGATTTCCACCGTGACCACCTGCCCGGCCTTGGCCTTGCCGGATTCACCCGCCGGAATCACAAAGTCCTGGCTGATGCGTTTGTCTTCGGCGGCAACAAAGGTCACGCCGTGTTCGACATGCAGGCGACCGACAAAACGCGTCTGACCATGTTCCAGCACTTCAACAATCTTGCCTTCAGGACGTCCGCGCCGGTCCATGCCGGCGATGCGGGCCATCACGCGATCGCCGTGCAGCACCTTCTGCATTTCACCGGAACCGAGGAACAGGTCCTGGCCGCCGTCGTCGCGCACCAGGAAACCGAAACCGTCCTTGTGGCCCAGCACGCGGCCTTTGACGAGATCGAGTTTGTCGGCGACACAAAGGTCGCCGCGACGGTTGCGCATGATCTGGCCGTCGCGTTCCATCGCCGCGATGCGCCGGCCGAAGGCCTCGCGTTCGCGTTTGCGGATGTCGAGTTCGCGTGCGAGATCGGCTTCTTCCAGCGGCACGCCGGCCTCGACCATGACCTCGAGGATCAGCTCGCGGCTGGGTACGGGATGCTCGTATAACCCCGCCTCACGCTCGTGATGGGGATCGTTTTCGCGGCGTGACCCTTTAGGGCTGCCGGCTTTGGATTTTTTCTGTTTTTTCATTTGAACTATCAGCTTTCATGGGCTAAAATCGCGCCCTCATTGCCCAGATGGCGGAATTGGTAGACGCACCAGTTTCAGGTACTGGCGGGTAACACCGTGGAGGTTCGAGTCCTCTTCTGGGCACCAGTATCAAGTTGTAAGAAGGTATAAAGAACGTTAGACCGTAAGTTAAAAGGGCGCTGTGTTTTGCACAGCGCCCTTTTTTTATGTTCAGTCAAACGGATTTCTGCGCACGATGGTGTGTTCACGGTCGGCGCCGGTCGACACGATGTCGATCGGCACGGCACAAACCTCTTCCATACGCTTCAGGTAATTGCGGGCTGCCTGCGGCAGGTCCTCAAAACGGGTGATGCCAACCGTGCTGTCACGCCAGCCCGGCATTTCTTCGTAAACCGGCTGGCATTCGGCGAGCAGTTCCGCACCGAACGGCAGGATGTCGCGGGGAACACCGCTCATCTTGTAACCGACGCCTAGCTGCACCGTCTCCATGCCATCCAGCACGTCGAGCTTGGTCACGCACAGCCCCGACACGCCGTTGATCTGGATCGAACGCTTCAGCGCCGCGGCATCAAACCAGCCGCAACGGCGCGGACGGCCCGTGGTGGCACCGACTTCATTACCGCGCGTGGCGATCTGCCGGCCGATATCGTCATCCAG
>CBHTVL010000100.1:0-7184 GCA_966096475.1 uncultured Burkholderiales bacterium | reverse complement strand
AAGGCGCAGAGCGTGTACACCAGCCGGCTCAAGGGCGAGGGCGCACAAAAAGGCAATAGCGTGCTGGAGGGCGAAATCCAGCGGCTGGAGGCTGATCTGAAGTCGGCGCGTGACAGCATGGCCGTGCTCGAAGGCGGTGCGCTGGGCAATCGCGACGGATTTGCGCGTTATATGCAGGCTTTCGCGAGACAGTCTCTCGACGGCCTCTGGCTGACCGGTTTTTCGGTTGGCGGTGGCGGGGATGTGACGATCCAGGGACGTGTGGTCCGGGCTGAACTGGTACCGACTTATATCCAGCGGCTCAATGGCGAACCGGCGCTGAAGGGCCGGGCGTTTTCTGCGCTGGAGATGCACCGTCCGGCACCGCCGCCTGTTGAGCCCGGCAAGGAGGCTATGCCGGAAAAACCTGCGACAGCGCCGCGTTACATCGAGTTTTCTCTGGCGACGACCGAGGCAGCCACTCCGGCTGCGGCGGCGCAGGGGGAGAAGCGCTGATGCAGCAACTCAAACTGCAATGGCGGCAATGGAGCGAAAAGTTCGCCGCCCGTTCGCTGCGCGAGCGCCTGATCATGGCCGGCGGCGGCGTTGTTGCGGTGGTCATGCTGTTTGATGCGCTGGCGCTGAGTCCGCTGTCTGTACAGTACAAACTGGCGTCCGGCCAACTCGCCGAGGCCCGGGCCGCGATCAAGGCCAGCGAGCAGGCGCTGGCGGCGGGGCGTGAACCCATCGATCCGGACGAAATGAAACGCCGCTACCGTGAAGAATTGCGCAAACAGATCGCTGAAATCGACGGCAAGCTGCAGGGCTTGCAGAAACAGCTGGTGCCGCCGGATCAGGTGGCCAACCTGCTGGAAGGGGTATTGACGCGGGAGCGCGGACTGGCGCTGGTCAGCCTGCGCAAGTTGCCGGTGCAGCAGTTTGAGGCCGGGGGCGCAGCGCCCAAAAACGACGCCAAGGGTACGCCCGCCAATGTGCGCAGCATCTACCAGCATAGTTTTGAAATCGAGATTGAAGGCTCTTACAGCGAATTGCACGGCTATCTGGCTCATCTGGAAAAACTCCCCTGGCAACTGTTCTGGGGCAAGGCCACGCTGGATGCCGGCAAACATCCGCGGTTGAAACTGACGCTTACCGTACACACGCTGAGCATGAACAAGGTATGGCTGGTGGTATGACACTGTCACTTGCACTGTTTTTGGGCGCGATGACCGCGGGAGTTGCCGTAGCCCAGGGCTTGTCCGATCCGACACGTCCACCGGGTGGGCAGAGCGAGTCGTCGGTGGAGGCTGTCGGTTCGTCCGGACCGGTGCTACAGTCGGTCATGTTGTCGCCGTCGCGCAAAGTGGCTGTGATCAGCGGTGAAATGGTTGCTCTGGGAGGTCGTTACGGCGCTGCGAAGCTGGTACGATTGAGCGAGACCGAAGCCGTACTGAAAAACGGAGCGGATGTAACGGTGCTGCGCCTGCATCCGCTGGTTGAAAAACGCGCTGCTGGCGGCGCAGTCAAAAGCTCCACGAAAACTTCAAAGTGAACATGCTCACGCGCAACGACATACATCGGGGTTTCGCGCTGGCGCTCAGCGTATTGCTGGCCGCCTGTGCCGAGCCGCCGCGCCGGGGCAGCAGCCCGACACTGGATTCGATCAATCGCGAACTCGACAAGGCGGCGGAGTCGCGCAACAAGCCGCCGGCCGCAGCTTCCGATGCGGTCAGCCGCGCGCTGCTGCCGCCTATGGTGGTCGAAATGCCCCGCGCGGATGCGCAGAAGGCGGATGCGCGTTTTGATCTCTCGGTGAACAATGCGCCGGCCAGCCAGGTTTTCCTCGCCATCGTTTCCGGCACCCGTTTCAGCATGGTGCTGCACCCGGATGTGAAGGGTGATCTTTCAGTGAACCTGAAGGATGTCACGGTGACCGAGGCGCTGGACACCTTGCGCGATCTCTACGGCTTTGATTATTCGGTACAGGGCAACCGCATCACGGTGCTGCCCGCCACGCTGCAGACCCGCATCTTCAAGGTCAATTATCTGCAGGCCCTGCGGCGCGGCCAGACGGAAACCCGCGTCAGTTCCGGTTCGATTACCGACGGCACCAGCAGTCCCGGCACGCCGGCGCCCGGCGCCATTCCAGTGCCGACCACCGGACCGACCGGCGCCGCTAACACGCGGGCGACGGAGAGCTCCCGTGTCACCACAACGTCCAGTTCCAATTTCTGGGGCGATATCCAGAATTCGCTGACCGCGATTCTGGGTGGCGCGACGGGACGCAGCGTCGTGGTCAATCCGCAATCCGGCGTGATCGTGGTGCGCGCGATGCCCAATGAATTGCGCGGCGTCGAGCAGTTCCTGACGGCGATGCAGTTGATTGTCGAGCGTCAGGTGATGCTCGAAGCCAAGATCATCGAAGTGCGCTTGCGTGACGGTTACCAGGCGGGCATCAACTGGGCGGGTTTCCGCGACGGCAGCACACGGTTTGGTACGGGTGTGATTTCTCCCGGCACCACGCTGCAGCGCCAGGGCAGCATCGGTACTCCCACGACACGTGCCGCCGACGGCACGCTGCGTTCTGATTCAGTATTTTCCGGCGGCTCCACCAGCGGCGTTGCCAATGCGCTGGCGCTGGGCGCCGGTGCGGCAGGCGGCCTGTTCGGACTGGCCTTGCAGACCCAGGATTTCGCGGCACTGCTGACCTTCCTCGAGACCCAGGGTGGCGTCAACGTGCTGTCGAGCCCGCGTGTGGCGACCATCAACAACCAGAAAGCGGTGCTGAAAGTCGGCACCGACGATTTCTTCGTCACCAACGTCAGCACCACATCCAGCACCAGCGGCAGCAGCACCACAGTGACGCCGACGATTACCGTGGCGCCGTTTTTCTCGGGTATCGCGCTGGATGTGACGCCGCAGATCGATGACGGCAGCAGCATCATCCTGCACGTTCATCCCTCGGTGAGCAATGTCGTCGAGCGCCGCAAGATCATTGATCTGGGTTCTCTCGGGTCCTTCACGCTGCCGCTGGCTTCCAGCGACGTCAATGAAACCGACACCATCGTTCGTGTGACGGACGGCAACATCGTCGCCATCGGCGGCCTGATGCGCCAGCAGTCGTCGAGCGAACGCAGCCAGGTTCCGGGCCTCGGCGATGCGCCGGGCGTCGGCGGCCTGTTCCGCCAGCGCGACAACAGCAATACCAAGAGCGAACTGGTGATCCTGCTCAAACCGACGATCATCCACAACGACCGCAGCTGGCAGGAAGATCTGACACAAACCAGGGAGCGCATCAGGGCCATGACTGCGCCGCCACCCGAGCCGCAACGGTGATACGCTTGGGCCATGTACGAATCGCACTTCGGCCTGCGTGAACCCCCGTTCGGCATCACGCCGGACACCAGTTTTGCCTACGCCTGCAACTCCCATCAGGAGGCTTTGAACACCCTTCTTGTTGCCGCGCGCAACGGCGAGGGGTTCATGAAAGTGACCGGCGAGGTCGGCACCGGAAAAACACTGCTGTGCCGGCGTTTTCTCGCAACGCTGGATGCCCGTTTTGTTTCTGCCTATATCCCGAATCCCTATCTTGAACCGCGCACGCTGATGTTCGCGCTGGCCGAAGAGCTGGGCATCGTATTGCCGCGCGAAGCCGATCAGCATCACCTGCTCAAGGAACTGTCGCGCTCGCTGCTCAATTTCGCGCGGCAGGGCAAGACCGTGGTGGTCTGCCTCGACGAAGCGCAGGCGATGCCCCAGGAAACGCTGGAGGCGCTGCGCCTGCTGACCAATCTGGAAACCGAGAAGCGCAAGCTGTTGCAGGTGGTGCTGTTCGGTCAGCCCGAACTTGATCAGCGTCTCGCCCATTCCTCGATCCGCCAGTTGCGCCAGCGCATCACTTTCCAGTACCGGCTGTCGATGCTGAAGGAAAAAGAAGTGGAGCATTATCTGTCGCACCGCTTGCGTGTTGCCGGTTATCGCGGCAACCAGCTGTTTACCCCGGCCGCCGTGCGGCGATTGCATCGCGCCAGCGGCGGTGTGCCGCGGCTGATCAACATCATGGCCCACAAATCACTGCTGCTGGCGTTCGGCGAGGGTATGCAGCAGGTGTTGCCGCGGCATGTGCGCAACGCGGCGGCGGATACGCCGGCAACCGGCGGATCGCGGAAGTGGCGGCTTCTCGCGGGTGCAATACTGTTGCTGGCGGCTGCCGCTGTTGCCGCATTTTCACAAGGCTGGTTGCCGTGAGCGTCATCAATCAGATGCTGCTGGATCTGGAGCGCCGGCGCGCTTCGGGGGAAGAGCGCAACCGCATACCGGATCATGTGCGTGCGCTGCCGGGCAGCGCTGCCGGCCAAGGTGTGCAGTCACCGGCAATGATTGCCGTTGCGATCGCTGTGGTTCTGGCACTGCTGGGTGGCGGGTTATGGTGGTACGGCGGGCTGCCGGGACTGGCGAAGCCGTCGATCATTCCGAGCAATGAGGAACTGGAGCGGCGTTACGCCGAGAGCATGACCCGCCAGATGAGTCTGGATCTGTCGCGGACGCCGCATGCCGGTTCATCCGTCGGTGATGCGACAGCCCCTTCCGGTATTTCCACCGAATCCATCATCGTTAATGAACCCCCGCCCTGGGCCAGTCCGCGGGGCGAGCCCCCGTTGGCGGCGCGTAATACGGCGCCCGCAGAACCGGTGCGCGAATCTGCAGTCGCGCCGGCGCGGGATGCGTCAAAGACTGCAGTGACTGCGCCTGCGGTGACTGCTTCGCCTGCGGGAAAACCTCCGGCCAAACCGTCTGCCGGCGCTCCTGCCGGTGGCATCGACAAGCGGCTGCGCGAACTCACGCCGCGACAGCGCGCCGAGGTGGAATATTCGCGCGGCGCAACTGCTCTGCAGCAAGGACGTTTGCCTGAGGCACGTTCCGCATTTGAGGCGGCATTGCAGATCGATCCCGCGTATCACGCGGCACGGCAGGCGCTGGCCGGTGTTCTGCTGGATGCCCGCCTGCCGGCTGATGCGATGCTGGTGTTGCAGGAAGGTTTGCAGATTGCGCCGGCCCAGTTCGGTTTTGCGATGATGGCGGCGCGGCTGCATGTCGAACGCGGTGAACTGGATGCCGCCGTGCAGACGCTGGCGCGCAGCGCGGAATATGCCGGCAACAGTGCCGACTTCTCCGGCTTTTATGCGGGATTGCTGCAGCGGCAGAAAAACCACGCCGAAGCGGTGGAACTGTTTGATCGTGCGCTGCGCCTGCGTCCCAATACCGGCGTCTGGCTGCTCGGCATGGGCATGTCTCTGGAAGCGCTGGGCCGCAATGCTGAAGCGCAGGAAGCTTTCCGTCGCGCCAAGACCAGCGGCAATCTGTCGCAGGAACTGCAGAACTTTGTTGATCAGCGTCTGCGCTGATCAACCCGCACTCAGGCTGCGGATCCGCCCGCGGCCACCGTGCGCGCGACAACCCAGCCTGTCACGGAAGCCGCGCCAGCGCGTTTGAGATTGCGCGCCAGTTCATTCAGCGTCGCGCCGGTTGTAAGGACGTCATCCACGACGACGACATGACGGCCGGTGACATCACCCAACACAACAAATGCGCCGCGGATGTTTTTACGGCGCTCTTTCCACGGCAGACGGGTTTGCGGTGAGGTCTCGCGGGTTTTCAAGCACAGCGCGGCATCCACCGGTGCTTGCATGACGGTGGCGGCTGCGCGGGCCAGTTCCAGTGCCTGGTTGAATCCGCGTTCGCGCAGGCGCAGCGTCGACAGCGGCATCGGCACAATCAGATCGGCATGTTGCGGCGGATGCTGCTGGAGGATTTCGGCGAGCGTGCGGGCGGTGGCCAGCCGGCCGCCGTATTTGCAGGCCTGGATCAAACCGTCGACGGGAAAACCGTAGCGCGTAGCAGCGATCACCCGATCAAAGTGCGGCGGATCGCTCAGGCAGCGCCCGCAGAGACCGGCGGCGGGCAGCGGATGGGCGCAACGCTGACATCCGGGTCCGTTGAGCCAGGGCAGCTCCGCCCAGCAGTCATCACACAGGCCATGACGGGCTGCTTTTGCCTCACAAAGATTGCAGTGCGAGGCGAAAAGGGCTGAAGCGGCCGGTTGCCGCCTGTTAAATAAACGTTTTCCCCAATTTGACAAATAATGGCGCATCTGCGACGATATAAATATTAAGTATATGATTTTATTGAATAATTTTTAGAGATCGTTATGGACACTTTGTCAGCCAATAATCCCCTCAACGAACGCCGGCCTGCAGTCGCCGACACCCCGGCCGCGACAACCCGCTGGACCGTTGCCGTTCAACGATCTGTTGTTCCGCGCGCAGCAGGTGCATCGCGAAAACTTCGATGCCAATGCTGTGCAACTGTCGACGCTGCTGTCGATCAAGACCGGCGGTTGTTCCGAGGACTGCGGTTATTGCCCGCAGGCGGCGCGTTATCAGACCGGCGTCGAGAATCAGGATCTGCTGTCGGTGGATGAAGTGGTCGCTGCGGCACGTACGGCGAAGGAACATGGCGCGACGCGTTTCTGCATGGGTGCGGCATGGCGCGGTCCGAAACAGCGCGACCTCGACAAGGTGGTGGCAATGGTCAAGGCGGTGCGCGGCCTGGGCATGGAAACCTGCGCGACGCTCGGCATGCTCAAGCCCGGCCAGGCCGACCAGCTGCGCGACGCCGGTCTCGATTATTACAACCACAACATCGATACCGCCGAAGACAATTACAAGAACGTCATCACCACCCGCGATTACGAGGACCGCATCGATACGCTGAGTCAGGTGCGCGAGGCCGGCATGCATGTCTGCTGCGGCGGCATCGTCGGCATGGGCGAGACGCGCACCGCACGTGCGACGCTGATCGCGCAACTGGCGAACATGACGCCGTATCCGGAATCGGTGCCGATCAACAATCTGGTGCAGGTGCCGGGCACGCCGCTGCATGGCGCGGACAAACTCGATCCGCTGGAATTCGTGCGTACCATTGCCTGCGCGCGCATCACCATGCCCAAAGCTTTTGTGCGCCTGTCGGCCGGTCGCCAGGAACTCGGCGACGGCGTGCAGGCGCTGTGTTTTCTTGCCGGTGCGAATTCGATTTTCTACGGCGAAAAACTGCTGACCACCGGTAATCCGGACGTTGAAAACGACCGCGCGCTGTTTGCGCGCCTCGGCCTCAAGCCGCTGAATCCGGCCTGACTTTTCCTGACG
>CBHTVL010000099.1:0-7187 GCA_966096475.1 uncultured Burkholderiales bacterium | reverse complement strand
ACCCGAGGCGGCCGAGCCCACCGCCGTCGACTGAGACCACCCCGGTTGACGCCGGTCCTCGATGCTTGCGAGACTCAACTAGAACACGTTCTAGGAGGCGCGGGTGCACGTCGACTACACCGACGACCAGGTCCTGCTGCGTGACCAGCTGCGTGATGTCCTTGTCGCCGGTGGAAATCACTACACGCATGCCGGCCTGCTCGGCCTCGCGCGCCAGCGTGCCGATGACGTCATCAGCCTCGACGCCCGACACCTCAATCAGCGGCCAGCCCATCGCCACGATCGCCTCTTTCAGCGGCGCGATCTGCGAAGCCAGCTCGTCCGGCATCGACGGCCGATTGGCCTTGTACTGCGGATACAAGTCGTCGCGAAAGGTTTTGCCCTTGGCATCAAACACGCAGGCGCTGTATTCCGCGGGATAATCCTTGTGCAGCCGGCGCAGCATGTTGAGCACGCCGTAAATCGCGTTGGTCGGCTCGCCGCGGCTGTTGCTCAGGTCGCGGATGGCGTGAAAGGCGCGGTAAAGGTAGGAGGAACCGTCGACGAGGAGCAGGGTTTTCATGCGGGACCGTGGCCACTGGAATATGCGGCGGCGGCTGCCGCCCGGAATCGCGCCGATTATCGCAGAGTTCGCGACGTGCGCCGCCTTTCAAAAGCCCGGCGAAAGCCGGATAATGTGCGGACACCGGAGTTATCCATGCGACGCTTTCTGCAACTGACCCAACTGGCCCTTTTACTCGCCGCTTTCGCGGTCGCACTGCCTGTGGTGCCGTCCGCGTTCGCGCAGGACCGCCTGAAGGCGCAGCCAATCCCCGAACCGCCGCCGCCTCCGCCGGGCTTTGAACTGGATCCGGCGCTGGAGCCTCAGGTGACGATTCTCAAACGCGGCGAAGACAGCGTCGAGGAATACCGCATCAGCGGCAAGCTTTATATGGTCAAGGTGACGCCGCCCCACGGCCGGCCCTACTACCTGATTGACGAGCGCGGCGACGGCAAATTCGCCCGCCAGGAATCCCATGACCTCGGGATCCGGCCACCGATGTGGGTGATTCATTCCTGGTAGCGTTGCGCCGCCGGAATGCCGGTGGCTGATTGACCTGAACCGACCCGAACACCCGCCGCTGCAAATCCGAGTCCTGATCAACCCGGTTTTTTTCAATGTCCGTCTTCACCACGGTAACTGCTGACGAACTGCGCCACTGGCTGCAGGATTACAGCGTCGGCGAACTGCGCGACCTGCAGGGCATCAGCGCGGGCATCGAAAACACCAATTATTTCGTCACTACCGACGGCGGCCGTTATGTGCTGACGCTGTTTGAAAAACTGAAACAGTCGGAACTGCCCTTTTACCTGAACCTGATGGCCCACCTCGCCGGCCGCGGTGTACCCAGCGCCTGCCCGGTAGCGAATCGCCAAGGCGGCTACCTCGGCACGCTGAACGGCAAACCGGCTGCGCTGGTCGCCCGGCTCGAAGGCCGTGACGTCACCGAACCGGGCGTTGCGCAATGCGCCGCAGTCGGCGCCGTGATGGCGCAGATGCATATCGCCGGTCAGTCCTACCCGACAACCATGGTCAATCCGCGCGGACCGCAATGGTGGACCGCTGTGCTGCCGGAAATCCTGCCTTTCCTGCCCGCGCCTGAAGCAGCCCTGCTGCAGCAGGAAGTGCAGCAGCAGAAGGCCGCGCGCGCCCCCGAACTGCCGCGCGGTGCGATCCACGCTGATCTGTTCCGTGACAACGTGCTGTTTGCCGGCGATGCCGTCGCCGGTGTCATCGACTTTTATTTCGCCTGCACCGATGCGCTGCTCTACGACGTCGCGATTGCCGTCAACGATTGGTGCGTCAACGCCGATGGCGCGCTGGATGTCCCGCGAACCCGCGCCTTCCTCGACGCTTATGCCGCGGTGCGGCCTTATACCGCCGCTGAACGCGGTGCCTGGCCGATGATGCTGCGCGCGGGCGCGCTGCGTTTCTGGGTATCGCGGCTGTATGATTTCCATCTGCCGCGTGCCGGTGAACTGACCCACGCCAAGGATCCCGCCCATTTTCGCCGTATCCTTGAACTGCGCATCAAAGACACAAAAACGCTGCCCGGCCTCCCCGGCTGAGGACAGCGTCGCGGCAACACCTATAATCCGGGGAGGAGGATGGGATGGAAATACGCGTCGTACCGGCCCGCCAGGGATGGCAATGGATTGTTGAAGGCTTTGTGCTGTTCCGCCGGCAGCCTCTGGTATGGATGCTGCTGCTGGCAGCCATGGCGGTGATCTGGATTGCATCGACCGTTTTGCAGCCGATCGGGCCGCTGGCGATCAGCCTGCTGTCACCGATTTTCCTCGCCGGACTGATGAATGCCTGCCGCGTCACCGACAGCGGCCGGGAACCTGATATCAGCCATCTGTTCAGCGCCTTCCGCACCCATGCCGCGCCGCTGGTGACCATCGGCGGCGTCTATCTGGTCGGCAACATCATCGCCGTAGGGATCGTATTCATGATTGCCGGCGGTGACGCGATCAGCGCACTGCTCGCCAAAAACCGCACTGAAGCCGATGTCGCGATGGCGCTGCGCGGTCTCAGTATGGGTTTGGCCGTCGGCACCGCGGTATTCATGCCGGTGGTGATGGCGGTATGGTTCGCGCCGCTGCTGGTGGTATTCCATGACATTACGCCGGTCGAAGCGATGAAATCCTCGTTCATCGCCAGCTGGCGCAATCTGCTGCCGTTCACGGTATACGGCGCGGCGATGCTGCTGCTGTGGATACTCGCTTCCATCCCGCTGATGCTGGGATTTGTCGTGCTGCTGCCGGTGATGGCCTGCTCGGTGTACACCGGCTACAAGGATATCTATCCGCAGCATGTCACGCTGCCCGCCGCGGAAGACCTCGACGATTAAAAGCCGCCGGGCCGCAGTTCAGCCCGTTTAAATCAGGCGGCTTCCAGCTTGGCGTAAGCCAGCGCCAGCCATTTCAGCCCGGAATCCCTGAAGTTCACCTGCACCCGCGCATCGGCGCCGCCGCCTTCGGCATTGACGATGACGCCGGCGCCGAATTTGGCGTGATTCACCGCCTGGCCGATGCGCCAGGGAAAATCCCGCGACTGCAGGGAAGGCGCCGTCGACTGTCCGGAAGGACTGCGTGACGGCGAACCGTAGGACGGTGAAGCCTGACGCGCATAAGCCGGCGCCTGACGCGTGTGATTGACCCGCTGCAGCAGCGCTTCCGGCAGTTCGCGGAAAAACCGCGACGGCACGTTGTAACGGGTCTGACCGTGCAGCATGCGGCTTTGTGCGAGCAGCAGATACAGCCGCCGCCTTGCGCGGGTCAGTGCGACGTACATCAAGCGCCGCTCTTCCTCGACGCCTTCGGCCTCGGCCATGCTGTTTTCATGCGGGAAGAGGCCTTCTTCCAGCCCGGTGATGAACACCGCATGGAATTCCAGCCCCTTGGCCGAATGCACGGTCATCAGTTGCAACGCGTCTGAACCGGCCTCGGCCTGGTGTTCGCCCGCCTCCAGCGCGGCATGCGCCAGAAAGGCCGTGAGTTCATCCATTTCCTCTTCCGGCGGCGTTCCTTCGGCGGGCAGTTGCGTCGCCCGCTCTTCGACGAACATCGCCGCGGCATTGACCAGTTCGTCCAGATTCTCCAGCCGGTCGGCGCCTTCTTTTTCGTTGCGGTAATGTGCGGTGAGCCCGCTGTGTTCGACGACATGGGCAATCGCCTCCTGCAACGGCAGGCCGGCGGTGGCGCCGCGCATGGCTTCGATCAGTTTCACGAAAGCGGCGATGCTAGCCGCAGCTTTTCCTGACAACGTGTTGGCGCAAGCCGCCGCCCACAGACTCATGCCGCCCTCATTTGCCATGTTCTGCGCCATGACCTGCAACTGCTCCAGACTCCGCGCGCCGATACCGCGCGTCGGGAAATTGATCACCCGCAACAGCGCGCCGTCATCATCCTGGTTGGCAACCAGCCGCAGATAAGCCAGCGCGTGTTTGATTTCCTGGCGTTCGAAAAAGCGCAGACCGCCATAAACGCGGTAAGGCATGCCGGCGGTGAACAGCGCGTGCTCGATGACCCGCGACTGCGCGTTGGAACGGTAGAGCACCGCGATGTCGGACAACCGTTCGCCGGCGGCGCGCAGGCTGCGCACTTCCTCGACGATGTACGCCGACTCGTCATAATCGGATGCCGCTTCGTAGACGCGCAGCGGCTCACCCTTGTCGTCTTCGGTCCACAGATTCTTGCCGAGGCGCTTGCGGTTATGCCCGATCAGCGTATTGGCGGCGTCGAGAATGTTGCCGTGAGAGCGGTAGTTCTGTTCGAGCTTGATGATGCGCTCGATGTGAAAATCGCGCTGCAGGTCCTGCATATTGGCCGTCGTCGCGCCGCGCCAGCCGTAAATCGACTGGTCATCGTCGCCGACGGCGAATATCGCGTTGTCCTTCCCGGCCAGCAACTGCAGCCAGCGGTACTGCAGGCGGTTGGTATCCTGGAATTCGTCGACCAGAATGTGACGAAAGCGGCCGGCATAGTGATCGCGCAACGACTCGTTGCGCGCCAGCAACTCATAGGAGCGCAGCAGCAGCTCGGCGAAGTCGACCACCCCTTCACGCTGGCACTGACGGTCGTATTCGGCATAGACCTCGACCATGCGCCGCGAAAAATCATCGTAAGGCTCGACCTTGTCGGCGCGTTTCCCTTCTTCCTTCTGCGCGGCGATGAACCACTGCGCCTGGCGCGGCGGATAACGCTCTTCGTCGACGTTCATGCCCTTCATCAGGCGCTTGACCAGCGCCAGCTGGTCCTGGGTATCGAGGATCTGGAACAGCTGCGGCAGACCGGCCTCGCGGTAATGCGCGCGCAGCATGCGGTTGCACAGGCCGTGGAAGGTGCCCACCCACATGCCGCGGGTGTTGATCGGCAGCATCGCCGACAGCCGGGTCAGCATTTCCTTCGCGGCCTTGTTGGTGAAAGTCACTGCGAGCACGCTCATCGGGCTGATCTGCCCGGTCTGGATCAGCCAGGCCATGCGCGTGGTCAGCACGCGCGTCTTGCCGCTGCCGGCGCCGGCCAGGATCAGCGCGGACTGGTGCGGCAGCGTGACGGCTTCAAGCTGGTGTTCGTTGAGGCCTGCGAGAAAGGATGGGGTCATTGCATGCGGAGAATAGGCCGTGATTATACGTGACCCACCGCATCATCACGGCCCCGCAACCGTTCAGCGCGTCAGGTGTCCGGCTGCACGCAAGGCGCTTTCGAGGCGTGCGGCATCTTCCGCAGTCGCCAGGCCCGCAACGTTCACGTCGTAACGAAGGTCTTCCGCCACGCGATAGGCGCGAACGGTAGCGGGATAACCGGCGGCGCGCAGCCGCTCCGCACCTGCCAGCGCCGCGGCTTCATCAACTGCAGCCGCCGTCACCACGCGATGCGTGCCGCCGCGACGGCTGGCGCCGCTGGCGGGCGCAATATCCGTCTCGGCAGCCCACTCTTTGAGTTGCGCCGCAGGCACCGGCGCCACCGGCTGGCGGCTGCCTTCGCGAGGAGCGATGAGAAAGGACAGCGGATCGCGCATCGCGATTTTTTCACCGCGGTGCTCGACGTCGATGCTGCCTTCGATCAGGCAGACCACATCGCGCTCCTTTGTGCCCTTGCCCCACAGGTCGGTGCCGCGGATGCCGGCGGTGATGGTGACAATGCGGATATTGAGGTCGCGTTTGGCCCGCGGCGAACCGAAAAAACGCGTGGTTAAGCGGAAAGCGCCTTCGGCAACATCCAGCGCACCGCTGACGATGCGTCCGGCCGCGCCGGTTTTATCGGTCAGCTGATCCACGCCCAGACTGGCGTTCTCGCCCAGCTTGACGGCGCTGCCCTCGGCCATGCGCAACAAGGCCCGTGCGCCGGGCCCGGTCAGCACCCGGTCGCCATTGCGCAGTACCGCGCCGGCAGCCATCGCCTCGCGCGCACCGCCCGCCCGCTCAACCCAGGCCGGACTGAGCACCGCCTCGACCGTCAGCGTCGCCGCACCCGCGGCGCCTGCCCACAGCAATACCAGCAACAATCCCCAGCGAATCATCATCATGACCTCCGGCAAGACCGTGTTTACGGCCGAAAAATACAGCGAACCGTTTATAATTGGCGCTTCCCGCATCCGCGGTTTTTCTCAGCGATTTCCCCGCCCAATCCGCATCATGCAGCAAAAATACAACCCGCAGGTCATCGAACGCGACGCGCAGCAATTCTGGGACGACAGCCAAGCCTTCCGCGCCGTCGAAACCGGCGACAAGCCCAAATACTACTGCCTGTCGATGTTCCCCTATCCCTCGGGCAAGCTGCACATGGGCCATGTGCGCAACTACACCATCGGTGACGTGCTGACGCGTTATCACCGGATGAAGGGCTACAACGTGCTGCAGCCGATGGGCTGGGACGCGTTCGGCCTGCCCGCGGAAAATGCCGCGATGGCGAACGGCGTACCGCCGGCCAAATGGACTTACGACAACATCGCCTATATGCGCAAGCAGCTGAAGTCGCTGGGTTTTGCCATCGACTGGAGCCGCGAACTCGCCACCTGCAAGCCGGACTACTACCGCTGGAACCAATGGCTTTTCCTGCGCATGCTGGAAAAAGGAATCGCCTACAAGAAGACGCAGGTCGTGAACTGGGATCCGATCGACCAGACCGTGCTCGCCAACGAACAGGTCATCGACGGCAAGGGCTGGCGCACGGGCGCCACCGTCGAGAAGCGCGAAATCCCCGGTTATTACCTCGCGATCACCAAATACGCCGACGAACTGCTGGAAGCGCTCGACACGCTGCCGGGCTGGCCCGAGCGGGTCAAGGCGATGCAGGCCAACTGGATCGGCAAAAGCTACGGCGTGCGTTTCGCATTCCCGTACACCCTCGACGGCAAAGCCGAAAAACTGTGGGTGTTCACCACCCGCGCCGACACCATCATGGGCGTCACCTTTGTCGCCGTTGCCGCGGAACATCCGCTGGCCACGCGAGCGGCGCAGGGCAATACCAAACTCGCCGGTTTCATCGCCGAGTGCAAACGCGGCTCAGTGATGGAAGCCGATCTCGCGACGATGGAAAAGAAAGGCATGCCGACAGGAATCTTCGTCGAGCATCCGCTGACCGGCGATAAAGTCGAGGTCTGGGTCGGCACCTATGTGCTGATGGGTTACGGCGAAGGT
>CBHTVL010000098.1:0-7188 GCA_966096475.1 uncultured Burkholderiales bacterium | reverse complement strand
GGTTGTTCGGGCTGGGGCAGTGGCAGGGAATTGCATTGAATCTGTACGACGGGCGCCCCGGTGATCCCGCCAGCCTGCTGTATTCCAATGTGCCGGTTGACGGCCATGTGCCGCGTTATACCTGGGGCGCCGATATGACGATGCTCGGCCAGCCTTTTAACCTGCGTGTGGTTTCGACGCAAGAATTTGAAGATGATGTCGACTACAGCGCGGCGAGCATGGTTCTGGTGGGCGGCAGTTCATTGCACTTGCTGCTGCTGGCGATGCTGTGGTCGCTTTGGAACACCAGAACGCGCGCCGTCAGCATTGCCGGAAAGATGACCCGTGAAGTGCGGCGCCGTGAGGCGGAATGGCAGGCCATCAGCGATGCCTCACCGCTGGGCATTTTCCGCTCCGACGAGAAGGGCTGCCTGGTATATGCCAATCCGCGCTTCGAGGCGCTGTCGGGTTTGTCTGTGGATGCCCTGCTCGACAAGGGCTGGCTCGATGCCCTGCATCCCGATGACCGCAATCCGGCGCTGGTCGCCTGGGAAACGGCAATTGCAAGACAGTCGCCCGAGATCTCGGCAACCTACCGGCTGCGCCATCCGGGCGGTGCCGAGCTGTGGGTCAGCTTCATGGCGGCAGTCATTCTTGAAGATGGCCGTTTTGCCGGTTACGTCGGCGTCGCGGAGGATATCACCGAGCGCCGGCAATTCACCGAGGCGCTGATGAAAAGCCGTGAGCGACTGGGGCTTGCGCTGGAAGGCTCCAATCTGGCTTTGTTTGACTGGGATATCCGTACCGGCGAGGTGCGGCTGAGCGAGCAGTGGAACCTGATCATGGGCGGGGAGAAAGTGGAGACGGTGACCACGCTTCAGGCGCTGAATGAGCTGGTTCATCCCGATGACATACAGCGCCTGCAGGAGAATCTGGAGAAAGTGCTCAAGGGGCACGTCAAGTTTTACGAGGTTCAGCACCGGGTGCGCAACCGTCAGGGCGAATGGCGCTGGATTCTCAGCCGTGCCAAGGTGACCGAGCGTGATGCGCAGGGCAAGGCCATGCGGCTGGTCGGTACCAATGCCGACATCACGGCGGGCAAAGAAGTGGAGCGGGTCAAAAACGAGTTCATTGCGACGGTGAGCCATGAACTGCGCACGCCACTGACGGCAATCATCGGCTCGCTCAGCCTGATCCGCGAGACCGCGGAAAATCTTGATCCCGAGGTGGCCGGTTTTATCGACATGGCTTCGCAGAACAGTGACCGGCTGGCGGCGCTGATCAATGATGTTCTGGATATCGAGAAAATCGGTTCAGGGCAGATGACCATGCATTTGCGGGACATCAGCCTGCGCGGGCTGCTGGAGAAGGCAGTGCGCATGAACACGCCGTACGCCGAAATTCACAGCGTGAGGCTTAAGCTCCTGCCGGGAGAGGACTTCAGGGTCTCAGCGGATCCGGACCGGCTGATGCAGGTATTGACCAACTTGATTTCCAATGCCGGTGAAGGTAGGGTCAGAGTGAACGTGCGCGATCACGGCCCCGGCATTCCCGACAACTTCCGCAACCAGATCTTCCAGCGTTTTGAGCGCGCGGATAATTCCAATACCCGTCGCAAGGGTGGTACCGGACTGGGGCTGGCGATTAGCAAGGCGCTGGTCGAGAACATGAACGGCAGAATTGATTTTGATTCCGCCGAAGGGCAAGGCTCGACGTTTTATTTCGAACTGCCGGTCGCGAAAGACGCCGCCGCTTAATCCCAGCCCATCTGGTCGCCGGTGACCAGCCGGTTCTGGATATTTTTCAGTCCGGGGATACGTTTGACGGCATCCTGCGCCTGAACCGCAAGGCCGGGATGCGCCACCACGCCTGACATGATCAGCGTGCCGGCACTGATCTCGATTTTCACCTCATCGGATTTCAGGCCTTTCACTGCAGCGAGTGCCTTGCCGACCGCCACGTTCAAGCCGGCGTCATCCACATTGACAGCCATGCGCTCCCGTTCCAATACGGTTTCCGCGTTGAGATACTCGGTCTCGCTGAGTCGGCCATCCCTGTTGCTGTCGAATCGGGAAAAACCTTTCAGCAGTAGGGGGTCGGTGCTGACTTCCCGGCGGGACAGATAGCCGTCGCGGCTGACGTCACGGCGGATGAAATCGCGGTCGCTCAGTCCCAGCCGGTCATAACGTTTGGCATCGGCGATCACCGAGGCGGGCAGTGCGGTTGCGGTAATCATGAAGTCGACAATGGCGCGCAGTTCCGCGTCCGGCAGCCCGGCCTGGCCACCTTTTGCCAGCATTGTGGTACCGGGAATGCCCTCGATGGCATTGCGATAGACCGGATTCAATCCCGAGCGAAGCCGTTGCGTCCAGGCTTCACGGTCTCCCACTTTCGGCGCGCCGTGCGCGCCGGGTAGGTGGCACAAGGTGCAGAATTTTTCGTAATTTTCGGCGGCTGTCGCAGCCGCAGCGAGGTTTGCTACCAGCATCAGCGGCAATGCCTGAAAAATATTTTTTGCAAAGCGCATTACAGACCCTTGCCAAGTAACGGACGCAGCGTAGCACGCTGGTGCCGCGCCGGTCAGCCCTCACGGCCGTCGATGCGCGGGCGGGTCAGAATGGGCCAGAACTTCAGAGTGAAGAGGATAAACGCGGCAGTCCAGAGCAGACCGGAGAGAATGACGGAATTCAGGTGCCAGCCTGGAACGGCCAGCGGACCAAACACTCTGATGATGGCGCCGGTTTGCAGCAGTACATAGGCCGCTGTTTCCATCCCGCTGGTTTCAAGCGGCAATCCGGTGTGGCCGCGGGCGGTTCTGGTCATCATGCCCAGTGTCAGTCCTCCAATAGCCCCCACAGTCAGTGCGTGAGTGGCTGTGCTAGGAGGAACGATATCGATCAGCGAGAGCGCGCGCAGCAGCAGATATACGGCAATCCATGCATAGGAGGCGTGCAGGATCCAGACGATGGGTTTGCGGATGGTTTTCAGTGGCTGCCACATCGCAAGCCGCACGGCATTTGCAATGCCGGTTGTTGCGGCAATTGCTGCGATGGCAATGGCAGGGAGCCCCAGCGCATCTGCCGCAATCAGCAACACGATGCCCGCCAGTGCTGTGTGTTCAATCCACGGATGTCGTACAGGACGGGTGCCGGGCACACCGTTGGCCGTGAACATCGGGATTACCCGGCCCCCCATCACGGCGATCAGGAACATTACCAGATTCAATCCGGTCTGCAGGCCGCGCTGCACGGGTATGTTGATGATTCCGGACATGCCCAGATGGAATGCCAGATTGGCTGCGCCAAAGCCAAGCACGACTGCGATAAAAAAGTAGTTGCGGCGATTACCGGCCAACAGCAGGGGACGACCGATACCTGTCGCTGCGGCCATGGTGAAGGCGATGTCGGCGGCGGCCGCAGGTATTCCCCATGACGTAAAGCCGAGCAGGCGCCCGGTCAGCCAGAGCCCGGCGATGATCGCGAGTGTTGAACCGGTGGGGGTCGGTGCATTGGTCCAGTTGCGTACCGCCGTAAACAGGAATCCGACAATGACGGCGAAGGCATATCCGAAGATCATTTCATGTGCGTGCCAAAGCGGTCCCTGAAGGTAGCCTTTGCTGCCAAAACCGCCCGCAAGTTGTGCAATCCACCACAACATGGCTGCAGCAGCAAAGCTGCCGGCCAACAGGTAAAACGGCCGGAAGCCGAGATTCCACAAAGCAAATTGCGCTGAAGCCGGCGAGGCGCCTCGGTTTTTCAGGTTCATGATTGCGCCTTGGATGCCGGGGTGGGCACGACAAACTCGCCCTGAAGGTTGGTCAGCTCGTCCCTGTGTAATTGCGCCAGTCTTGCGATTGTCTGTTGACCTTGCCGGGTGAGCCGTACCTCGACCACGCGTTTGTCTTTTGAGTATGGGCGTCGTGCAACGAGGCCGAGCGCTTCGCATCGTGAAACCAGTGCGACCACACCATGGTGCTTTGCCTGCAGCCGTTCTGCGAGTTCGCCAATGGTGGCCCAATCGCGTCCCGGAAAGCCGGTGATCTGTAACAGCAGCAGATATTGGGTCATGGTGATACCGTGGCGTTGGGTAATGTCTTCGCTGAAACGCAGGAATCGTCGCAACTGGTAGCGGAATTCGGCCAGTTGTTCAAAATCCGCTTTGGTCAGCGGCGGGGATTCGGTTTCAGTGCGGGATCGGGTCATTGGCGATTTATATCATGCTGTGATATAAAAATACCTTGTTCTGGATCAAATCGGGCAATGTCCGGTTCCTGTTTTATTGAAGGGGTAGGCATGGAGGGCGCTGAAAACATCAAGCAGTGGCGCAAGGCGCAACGCAATGCATTGCTGGCCCGTCGCGCAGCGGTCCCGCACGAGCAGCATCAGGCCTGGACACGTGCCATGACAGACCTGCTGGTGGCCGGATTTCCGATGCTGCGGACCATGAAAATCAGTTTTTACTGGCCGTTCCAGGGGGAGTTCGACCCCCGGTTTGCGATCCGGCATTTTCGCGAGGGTGGAGCGGTAGCGGCATTGCCGGTGGTGATCGAGAAAAGCGCGCCCTTGCAGTTCCGGGAATGGTGGCCTGGCGTGGCCACCGCAAAAGGGGTTTTTGATCTTCCGGTGCCGCAAGGTACCCCGGTTGTTGTTCCGCAGGCGTCGCTGATTCCGCCTGTGGGCTTTGATACGCGCGGTTACCGACTGGGCTATGGCGGCGGTTATTTCGACCGTACGCTGGCAGCGATCACGCCACAACCGCTGAAAATCGGCGTCGCTTTTGAAATATCCAGGCTTGAAACCATATACCCGCAACCTTACGACGTTCCGCTGGACTTCATCGTGACCGAGCGATGCATTTATCACAACGCGACGGCGGGGCTGGAGCCGGTCGCCGAACCCGCGCTTGCTGCTGAATTGGCGGCGCAATTGCTGGCTACGCGTCATCCCCAAGCCGGATTTTCCTCGCCGCCCTGTTACGGACATGAAACAGGTTACTGGGAGGGCGAGCCACCCTCCGGAAAAGACAGTTAAGCAGCAGCTTTTTTGCCGATGGCGCGATTGACCTGCGGCATCACCTTTTCCGCCATCAATTCCATCGACCGTTTTGCCAGCGCCGGATCCACCCAGTCCATGCCGGCGTAGACGATCTCGCCAAAATCGCCGGCTTCTTCGCGAAGCGCGAGGATTTCTTCGGCAACCCGGTTCGGCGTTCCGCAGAGCACCAACTGGTCAACCATGTAGTCGGTGGTCAGCTCGCGGTCATCCTGCTCCGGGTGGGTCTTGAAGATCGCGTGACGTTTCGAGATCAGCATCTTTTTCAGCAGCAGTTCCCAGTAATGACGGTAGGGGCTGGCGCTGTCCTGCAGCGCGTAACGCTCGGCAGTACGCTCATCATCGGCGACAAAGATGGTGCGGGCGATGCGCCAGTCGGCGGGGTCGGCGGTCTGGCCGACGCGTTTTTTGCCTTCCGCGTAATTGGTCCAGTGCGAAGCCAGATACTGCGACAGCAGGAAGTTGGCTGACAGTGGATGGAAATCGCGTTCACCCATCGCGATGACGCCTTTGGATCCGGGCGCCACCACGGTGCCGACGATTTCGGGTCGTGGCTGCTGCCAGGGTTTGTACATGCCGCCGCGACCGATCTCGGGATTCTGGGTTTGAGCCGTGCTGACCTTGAAGCGGTTGCCTGGTAAATCGATGTCGTAAGGGGCATCGCGTTCCCAAATGGCGAGGATGACGTCGATGGCTTCGGCAAAGAGTTTGTTGCGGTCTTCACCCAGCATGCCCAGTGCCTCGGCATCTGAAGGCAGTGCACCGGGACTGACACCGAAAATGAAGCGGCCCTGGGCGAGGTGATCGAACATTGCGGCGTGCGCGGCAATCAGCGTCGGGTGGCTGTGCGACAGGTTGGAAGTTCCGGTCGCAAGTTTGATGTTCTGTGTGTGGTGGATCAGTGTCGCCAGGAAAATGAAGCTGTTGGTGACGTTTTCCGAGGGCTCGGTGAGGTGTTCGCCGACAAAGGCATCGTAAAAACCAAGGCGGTCGGCGAGGATGATGGCTTCGCGGTCTTCCTGCAGCGTGATGGCGGGCGGCCGGTGGGCCGGGTGCAACGGCATCGTGAAATAGCCCAGACGCATGAATGCGTTCTCCTCCAAGGCATTGATTGATCAGACAGTGGTATTTCAATGTAACATCGCATCATTGCCATTCGCAATGAAAGTACACATGAGTATCAATCTCGATTCGATCCGCACCGGTCTGACCGGCTCCACAGAAATCATGGTGGGCACGCGCGATACCGCGCCGCATGTCGGCAGTGGCCGCATCAAGGTGCTGGCGACGCCGGTGCTGGTGATGCTGCTGGAAGAATCCGCGCTGAATGCAGTCGAGGGTTTGCTGCCGGAGGGGCATCAGACCGTGGGCACACGGCTGGATGTCAGTCACACCGCTGCGACGCCGGTCGGTATGCGCGTTCATGCCCATGCCGAAGTGATCAAGGTTGAAGGCCGCAAGCTGACGTTCCGGGTCTGGGCGGAAGATGCGATTGAGCGTATCGGCGAGGGTGTTCATGAACGCATCATCGTCAATGTCGAGCGTTTCGACGTGCGTACCCAGGCCAAGGCTGCTGCGGCCGATCTCAAAAAATAGTTAATATAATCAAGTAGTTATATATAAATCGCGAATGACGGGTTGAAACCGCCATGGAACATCCCTCACTGACACGATATGCATGGCTGTCGATTGCAGCGGCGATCGCGACGATCCTGCTCAAGGGTACTGCGTGGTGGCTGACCGGTTCGGTGGGGCTGCTGTCGGATGCCATCGAATCCTTCGTCAATCTGGCAGCCGCAATGATGGCGCTGTGGATTCTGACCGTCGCCGCAACCCCTGCAGACGACCGGCATGCGTTCGGTCACAGCAAGGCTGAGTATTTTTCGAGCGCGTTCGAGGGCTTGCTGATTGTATTTGCTGCGCTGAGCATCATCTGGGCAGCCTTTGACCGTTTGTCACATCCGCAGCCGCTGGAATGCGTGGGGATCGGTCTGGCGGTTTGCGTTGCCGCATCGGTCGTTAATCTGCTGGTGGCGCGGATACTGCTGAAAGTCGGGCGCGAACAGCACTCGATTGTTCTGGAGGCCGATGCGCATCATTTGATGACGGATGTCTGGACTTCAGGCGGCGTGCTGGTTGGTGTCGGACTGGTTTGGGT
>CBHTVL010000097.1:0-7190 GCA_966096475.1 uncultured Burkholderiales bacterium | reverse complement strand
TGTTCGCGCCGGCACGCCGCAGGACATCATCGCCAAGCTGCATCGTGATCTGGCCGCCGCCGTGCAGAGTCCGGATTACCGCGAGCGTTTTGCCAAACGCGGTGCCGATGTTGTCGTTGGCGGGCCCGAGGGTCTGGCCAAAATCGTGCGCGAGGAAATTCCGCTGTATGCCGGCATCATCAAGTCGGCAAAGATCACGCCTGAGTAATTTTCTGTCACCGGATTTTTTGTAACCGAATAACGGAGCATCCGCGATGTCCTTTTTTGAACCGCCAAAGCTGATTGAGGCTGATGTATTCGCTGCCGTGCCCGACCGCCTGCGCAAAGGCGGCGCGCCGTCGAGCTGGATCGATGCCAATCATCCGGGATCGAAGCTCGATTGTTTTCTCGAAGGCCCGGCTTTTGATCGCGACGGCAATCTGTACATGGTCGATATTCCCTATGGCCGCATCCTGCGCATGTCGCCGAAAGGGGAGTTCGATGTCGCTGCCGAATACGACGGCTGGCCCAACGGCATTGCCATCCACAAGGACGGTTCGATTTTTATCGCGGATTACCGCCGCGGTATCCTGCGCTGCGATCCGAAGACCGGCCGTGTCGAGGATTTCCTGACGCACAACCAGTCCGAAGGTTTCAAAGGCGTCAACGATCTGACCTTCTCGCGTGACGGCGATCTCTACTTCACCGATCAGGGCCAGACCGGCATTCACGATCCGACCGGCCGCGTGTACCGGCATGGCGCTGACGGGCGTCTCGATTGCCTGATCAGCAACGGCCCCAGCCCCAACGGCATCGTGCTCGATCCGCAGGACAAGGTGATGTATGTCGCGATGACACGCGCCAATTGCATGTGGCATTGCCCGCTGAAAGGCGGCGGCATTTCGAAAGCGGGCGTGTTCGCCGTGCTGCCGGGTATTCACGGACCCGATGGTCTGGCGATGGACGAGGCGGGCAATCTGTCGGCGGCGCATGCGCGGCCGGGCATTGTCTGGCTGTTCAGCCCGATGGGTGAACCGCTGGCCCGCGTGCAAAGCCGCAAGCCCGGCAACCGCATGACCAACATGGCCTACGGCGGCGCCGATCGCAAGACGCTGTATGTCGTCGATTCCTATCGCGGTGAAGTATTGACGGCGCCGATGCCGGTCGCAGGCAAAGTGCTGTATTCCCACCTGTAAGGTAAAAATCATGAATAAAATCAGTAATTTACTGATCACCGCGGCCATGCTCGGTGCGACGGCGCTGGCACATGCACAGGCCAACTATCCGGTGCGTGCGGTGCGGGTGATCGTGCCATCGGCGCCGGGCGGCGGTACTGATATTTCAGCGCGCATCATCGCGCCGCAATTGACGCAGTTTCTCGGCCAGCAGGTCATCGTCGAAAACCGCGCCGGCGCCGGCACGATGATCGGCGGCGAAGCGGTGGCGCGCGCGGCGCCTGACGGTTACACGCTGCTGATGGGCGTCAGCACGCTGGCAATCAATCCGGCGATGTACAAAAAAGTGCCTTATGACGCGCTGAAGGATTTCGCGCCGGTCTCGCAGGCGGTGTCGCTGTCGAATGTGCTGACGGTGCATCCCTCACTGCCGGTGCGCAACCTCAAGGAATTCATCGCATTGGTGAAAACGCGGCCGGGTCAGGTCAACTTCGCATCGGCCGGCGTCGGCACCAGCCCGCATCTGTCGATGGAACTGTTGCTGGTGATGGCCAAGCTGAACATGGTGCACGTGCCGTACAAGGGTTCGGGCCCCGGCGTTACCGATCTCGTCGCCGGCCATGTGCCGGCCATGATGCCGAATATGCTGTCGGCACAACCCCATATCAAAACCGGCCGTCTCCGTGCGCTGGGTGTGACGGGCAGTAAACGTGCCCCGGGTGCTGAAGACATTCCGACCATCGCCGAGGCCGGTGTGCCCGGTTACGAAGCCGTGCAGTGGTACGGCCTGCTCGCACCGGCAGCAACCCCGCGCGACATCATCACCAAACTGCATGCCGGCGTAGTGCGTGCGCTGCAGAACCCCGACGTGCGGCAACGTCTGCTGAATGACGGCGCCGAGCCGGTGGGCAACAGCCCGGAAGAATTCACCAACTATCTGCGTGCCGAAACCGCCAAGTGGGCGAAGGTGGTGCAGGCGGCCGGCATCAAGCCGGAATAATCCGAATCTAAAGAGTTCATCGTAATGTCTGCATCTGCAAAAAAATCACCGCCGAAAATTTCACCGTTGATGCAAAAGCTGGCGACTTATATCGCCAATGCGCGCCGCCGCCCGTTGCCGGCCGCCGTCACCGAACGCGCCAAACACCATCTTCTCGATACCATCGCTGCGATGCTCTCCGGTTCACGGCTGCTGCCGGGGCGGCGTGCGATCGAATTCGTCGCAACCCAGGGCGGCGTGCCCGAGGCAACGGTAATTGGTTCGACCCTCGTTACCAGCGCGATCAATGCCGCGCTGGCCAACGGCATGCATGCCCATGCCGATGAAACCGACGACACGTACTACCTTGCGCTGGTGCATCCGGGCTGCGGCGTGGTTCCCGCAGCGCTGGCACTGGCCGAGCGTCAGCGATCAACGGGCACCGAACTGCTGCGCGCCGTGGTGCTCGGTTACGACATCTGTGCGCGCATGTCGATTGCGCTGGGTATCGAGCGTTTCCGCGAGCGCGGCCATTCCACGCACAGTTTCGGTCACATGTTCGGCGCCGCGGCGGCTGCGGCGGCGATCCTGAAACTCAATGTCGACCAGACGCGTTACCTGCTGTCCTATACCGCGCAGCAGGCCTCCGGCCTGTCGTGCTGGGCACGTGACATCGAGCATATCGAGAAGGCTTTTGATTTCGGCGGCATGCCGGCGCGCAACGGCGTGACGGCGGGATTGATGGCGTCGATGAAATTCACCGGCGTCGAGGATGTATTCGACGGCGACCGCAGCTTTTTTCATGCCCACGGCCTGACCGCGAGTCCGGAAAAACTGGTTCACGCGCTGGGCCGGACTTACGAAATCATGAACACCTCGATCAAGCGCTGGGCCATCGGTTATCCGATACAGGCGCCGATCGATGCGGTGCTGAACCTCATCGTCAAACACCGCATTTCGGCGAATGATGTCGAGCGTGTGGTGGTTACCATCGACGACCAGGGCGCACGCACGGTCAACCAGCGCACGATGGCGAGCATCAACATCCAGCATCTGGTGGCAGTGATGCTGCTCGACGGCGACATCAGTTTTGCGTCGGCGCATGACGACCGCCGCGTGCGCGACCCGCGCGTGCTGAAACTGAAGGAACGCATCACCCTGCAGGGCAGTGCCGCACTGGGCCGGGCGAAGACTACCCAGGCCATTGTCGAGATCACCACCCGCGACGGTCGCCGCCTTCGTCATCACACCAAGGCGGTGCGCGGTACCGCGGCCAATCCGATGCCGCGTGCCGAAGTCGAAGCCAAGGCCCGCGACCTGCTGCTGCCGGTGATCGGCGCCCGCCGTTCGGCGCGCCTGATCGATACCCTGTGGCATATCGAAGGCCTGAAGGACGCTCGCGCGCTGCGGCCCCTGCTGCAAGTAAAATAACCCTCTTTTATCAACCCTGATTTCAACCAACGGAACCGGAATCCCATGCGCTACGACCTGCACAGCCACGTCATCCCGCCGACCATCATCGCCGCGATGGAAAAGGACCCCAAACGTTTCCAGACCAATATCACCGAGAAGGACGGCAAGAAGTACTTCGACGTGCACGGCCGTCCGGCGATCCTCAGCGCCGATTTTTACGATGCCGACGCCAAGGTCGAGTGGATGAACCGGAACAAGCTGGATGTGTCGGCGATCTCCGTCGGCCCGCCCATTTATTTCTACTGGTTGCCCGCTGAAGCCGGTCTTTATGCCGCACAGCTCGCCAACGACGGCATCGCGCAGATGGTGGCGAAACACCCGTCGCGCCTGCGCGGCATGGCGCATCTGCCGATGCAGGATCCGGATGCGGCGATTGCCGAGCTGGAACGTGTGGTCAAGGAATACGGCTTCAAGGCCGTTGAGCTGGCGACATCGATTGAAGGCACGCCGCTGGCGGCTGAAAAATTCCGCAAGGTGCTGAAGACCATCGAACAACTGGGCTGTTTCATTTTTGCCCATCCCTACCAGTGCCTGGCCAAGGGCGGCATGGAAGATTATTACCTGTCGAACTTCGTTGGCTTCCCGCTCGATACCACGCTGATGGTGGCGCACCTGATGTTCAGCGGCGCGATGGACGAAATGCCCAAGCTGCGCGTCGTGCTGCCGCACGGCGGCGGTTTTATTCCCGACCAGATCGGCCGCTTCCGCCATGGCCATCAGGTGCGCAACGAACCCAAGGTCAACAACGTTACGCCGCCGCGTGAACTGTTCAAGCGTTTCTATTTCGACTGCCTGACGCACGATCCGAAAGCGGCGAAGTACCTGATCGATCAGGTTGGCGCCGACCATGTGGTGATCGGAACTGATCATCCCTTCGACATGGCGCCGCTGGATGTGCCGGCGGCAATCGACGGCATTCCGGGACTGACTGCCGAAGAGAAATCCTGGCTCTGCGAACGCACCGCCAAAACGCTGCTGGGTGAGCAATAATCCACGGAAAACAAAGGGATTTTCGCGTATGCTGAGCGCCTGTTCACGTTGAACGGCGGCCATTCAGGGAGACTGCAATGCCCAAGTTGAGTTTCGACAAGCTGAAACTGAAGTTGCCCAAGCTGGGCGGCAGCAAGGCGGCCGAAGAGGCGCCGGCCGCTGACGACGGCGGCAAGAAGAAAAAAACCGCGATGGCGGCGATCAGTGTTGTGGCCCTTGCCATCGTCGGCTGGGTCGCCTGGGATACCTTCATGGTCGAACCGCCGCCGCCCCCGCCGCCGCCTGTTGCGGCCAAGCCCCCGGCTGCGAAACCGCCGGCAGCACCGGTTGCGGAGAAATCCGCCGAGACGGCGCCCGCAGCGGCCAAAGCGGAAGCAGAACCCGGCAAGGGGGATGCCGCGAAGTCCGAAGTAGCGAAAGCCGAAGCCGCTAAACCGGAGGCTGCGGCCAAGCCGGAAGCCAAAGCCGAGCCGGCAAAAGCCGAGCCGGCCAAGGCCGCAACTGTAAAAGCGGAAGCCAAGCCCGCAGTTGAACCTGTAGCCGCCCCGGCAGTTGCAGCGCCGGTGGCTGTTGCTGCCGCACCGGAAGCAGGGTCGCGTGCGTTGACTGCGCGTTCGAAACTGGATGCACGCGAATGTCTGAAGCAGGAAACCAATCAGGCGATACACCGTTGCGCCGAGGGTTATCGCTGATCAATCCGGCGAATGAAAAAAAGCGCAGCCTTGGCTGCGCTTTTTTTATTGCTGCAACCAGCTCAGCCGCCCGATGCCGCCTTGATGCCCGCGGATTTCACCAGCTTGCCGAATTTGTCGACCTCGGCTTTCAGATAGGCATGGAACTGTTCCGGCGTGCCGCCGATGATCTGTGCGCCGACATCGGCGTGCCGTTTCTGGATCTCCGGATCGGCAAGGATGCCAACGAACTCCTTGTGCAGGCGGCCGAGGATCGGCGCCGGCGTGCCGGCCGGTGCCGCAACGGCCGACCACGAGGAGTTTTCGTAACCCGGAACGCCGGCTTCGGCGATGGTCGGCAGGTCCGACAGCACTGCCAACCGCTTCGCACCGGTGGTGGCCAGCGCACGCACGCGTTTGGCCTGGACGAAGGGGACGTTCGCAATCGCATTGTTGAACAGCACCTGGATCTGGCCGGCCATGACGTCGGTCATCGAAGGTGCCGAGCTTTTGTACGGCACATGGGTCATTTTGGTATTGGTCATCAGCGTGAACAATTCACCGCTGATATGGCCGAAGCCGCCGACGCCGGATGAACCGTAGTTGAGTTCGTTGGGGCGCGCCTTGGCGAGAGCAACCAGTTCCTTGACCGACTTCGCCGGCACCGAGGGATGCACCACCAGCACGCCGGGTGAAGTCGAGACCTGGATGATCGGCGCAAAGTCTTTGACCACGTCGAAGGGCAGTTTGTATAGATGCGGATTCACGGCCCAGGTACCGACGGTGGCGATGACGATGGTGTAGCCGTCGGGCGGCGCTTTTGCGGTGATCTCCATGCCGATGTTGCCGCCGGCGCCGCCGCGGTTGTCGACCAGCACCTGCTGGCCGAGGCGCTGCGCCAGTTTTTCGCCGAGCATGCGGCCCTGAATGTCGGTAGGGCCGCCGGGAACAAAGGGCACGACAAAGCGAACCGGTCTGGAAGGGTAGTTCTGCGCCGAGACCGTCAGGGTGCAAATGCCCAATGCAGCGGCAAACAGGCTGAGTGCTGTTTTCGTTTTCATTGCTTGCTCCTCCGTTGTTGTCATGAAGAGGAGCGCCTGGATCAGGTTTGCAATGCCTTCTTCAGGCGCTCCACTGCGGAATCAGGACTGGTCAGTATTTTGCACCCGGGCTGCGGCGGAATCACGCGCGCGGCGCTGGCCATCGAGAACTGGCCGAGGACCAGTGCATCGCAGGGCATCAGTTCGGCGGCGGCGCCGGCGACCAGACGATCGTGGGTTTCTGCATCGCCTTTGAGCAGCGCGTCCCAGGCCGGGGCGACGGTGCGCGAGGTAACGGTGATCTTCTGTCCGCGGGCGCGTGCCATGTCCTCAAGCTCGGCATTGAGTGCGGGAATGCTCGGGCCGAAAGACGCGATCAGGCCGATGCGGTTGCCGGCGTCGAGTGCTTCGTCGAGCATGGCTTCATTGGGTTTGAGCACGGGGATGGGCATCGCGGCAGCGCAGGCTTCGATGGCCGGACCGAAGGCGGAGCAGGTGAACAGGATGGCATCGGCGCCGCAGCCGTACACGTAACGGCTCAGCGTCAGGAAACGTTCGATCATGCCTTCGCTCAGACGGCCTTCGGCAGCCAGATCCGGCGCCAGCGAGTCTTCAAGCAGATTGGTCGTGCGCGCCTGAGGCCACAGCCGTTGAAAGGCGTTGCCGATAGGCTCGATGGCGAGCGGTGTGGCATGGATCAGTGCGATGCGTGGTGCGGTCATGAACAGGGTGACCAGCGCTGAAAAATAGAGGGTGGAGTCGGAAGGAAAACAGACTGGAAAAACCGGGCGTTCAATTTAACAGTTTTTCCCAGGCCCGGTGACCAAACAAAGCGCCACCGGGGACAAACCTGCCCATGCGCACCAGCAGTGGCGACCGAAAA
>CBHTVL010000096.1:0-7203 GCA_966096475.1 uncultured Burkholderiales bacterium | reverse complement strand
GTTGTCCACCACCACCTGCTGTGCCAGCGAGTCCGCAAGGCGTTCCGCCACCAGCCGGCCCAGCAGATCCGTCGTTCCGCCCGGCGGCGCCGGCACGATCATGCGTACCGGCCGCGTCGGATATTTCACCGCAGTTTGTGCAAGCACCAGACCCGGCAACATCAGCATTGCCGCACAGCAAACCGCAACACGCCTCATCATCGTCTCCTCAAGTACCGACTTTGCCCAGCGTCCGGCCCGGTCGCCAGGCCTTGGGCGCCGCACGTTCGTACTGCGGCGCATAGGGCACTTCGACACCTAGACTGACCGCCGCATGCTGCGGCCAGCGCGGATTGAACAGCATCGCGCGCGCCAGCGAAATGAAATCCGCCTGACCGTTGGCAATGATCGCCTCGGCCTGCTGCGGATCGGTGATCATGCCGACGGCGCCGGTGGTGATGCCGGTTTCCTTTTTGACGCGCGCGGCAAACGGCACTTGATAACCGGGGCCGACCGGAATTTTTGCGTCCAGCACGACGCCACCGCCGGACACCGTGACATAGGCGCAGCCCTCGGCCTTTAGTGCCCGCGCATAAGCCACGGCCTCATCGGGCGAAAATCCACCCTCGACAAAATCGGTGCCGGAGATTTTCGCGCCGACAAAACGGTCTGCCGGAAATGCCGCGCGGATCGCGCGGAACACTTCCAGCGGAAAACGCATGCGGTTTTCGAGACTGCCGCCGTATTCGTCGGTACGTTTGTTCGACAACGGCGAAAGGAATTCCGACAGCAGATAACCGTGAGTCGAATGCAGTTCCATGAAATCGAGCCCGATGCGCGCAGCGCGTTGCACCGCCTGGACAAAGGCCTGCGTCAGCTGCCGCATATCGGCCTTGCTCATCGCCTGCGGCAGCGGCCAGCCCTGCGCAAGCGGCACCACTGAAGGCGCCAGTGTCTGCCACGCGCCCTCATTGGCCTGCAGGGGCCCGTGACCCTGCCACGGCCGGTGGCTGGAGGCCTTGCGCCCGGCGTGACCGAGCTGCACACCGAGAACAACCGGTGAAATGTCGCGCACGAAATCAGTCACGCGTTTCATCGCCGCTTCATTGGCATCGGAATACAAGCCCGGGCAATACGGCGTGATGCGCCCGGCGGGCGTCACACCGGTGGCTTCCATCACCAGCATCGACGCGCCGGAGATTGCCAGCGAACCGAGATGCATCAGATGCCAGTCGCTCATCGAGCCGTCAACGGCACTGTACTGGCACATCGGTGCGATGGTGATGCGGTTGACCAGCGTACGGTTGCCGATCTGCACCGGCGTGAACAGTTGCGATGTCATCCCGACCTCCCGAAATCAGTGCCCGAAATAACCGATCAAACGCCACCACAGATAATGCAGCGGGATCAGCAGCACAATACTGACGAACGCCAGCGGCAATGTCAGACGCAGGGCATCGCGCACTTTCAGATGCGCGAGCTGCATGCCCACCACCATCGGCGGTGCCTGGTACGGCAGCAGCAGCGTGGAAAATCCCACGGCAAAAGTCATCAATGCGGTCTGTATGGGCCAGCCCGAGGCCTCGGCAATGGCGCCCGCGAGCGGCGACAGCAGCGCGGGCTGTGCAGGATTGGTGACAATCATCGACGCAAAAGTGCTCATCACGCTCAGCGTAATGAAATTCGCCGCATCTGCGCCCTGCTCCAGCCGGATCACCGACAGCAGGACGTCGCCGAAGGCTTTGCTGAATCCGGAATCCAGCATCACCGCGCCGAGGCCGAGCACGGCGCCGATGTAGAAAAAACTGCCGAACTTGATGCGCTCCTGGAACAGCGTCACCGGCACCGCGCCGATGCGCGGCAGCATCGACACCACCGCCGCCGCGAGTGCGATCCATCCCGGACGGATGCCGTGCAGGAAATCCGTCGCCCACAGCGCCAGCGAGATCATCACAATCGCGGCAAGCCGTTTTTCATTGCCGCTCATCGGCCGCAGATCGGCAGCACTGCCGGCGTTACTGGTTGTCGCCGGAAACACGCGGCAGGTGATCACCGTGATCAGCGCGCCCTTGAGAAGCCCCAGCACCGGAAACTGCGCCCACAGATATTCGGCATAGATCAGGTGCACGCCGTAAAGCGTCTCGGCGGCGCCGGCGAGTACCAAGTTGGGCGCATTCGCCGGCAGGATGGAGGTGCCGCACTGGAAGGATGCGACGATGGTCGCAAAGACCACGCCGTTATGGCCCTTGCTGCCCGGAGCCAGACCATGGCGTTCCGCCACTGCTGCAATGATCGGTACCAGCAACAGAATCCGGCCCACCGTTGCCGGCATCAGGAAGGCCAGCACGATGGCAACCATGACGACTGCAGCAACCAATTGCGGATAAGTCCAGACGCGGGTGCCCAGCGCCGCGCGCGCCACGCGTTCGCCGAGGCCGGTCATGCGCATGGCTTCGGCAATCACCAGTCCGCCGAGCACCAGCCACAAAGTGCCGGAGGTGAAGCCGGAAAAAATGACTTCCGGTTTCGCGACACCCAACAGCACCGCCAGTGCGAAAAAAATCAGCGCGGTCAGCGACTCCGGCAAGGCACCGGTTGCCCACAGCCCCATCACCAGCACCAGCAGTCCGCCGGTATGCATTACGTTGGCGGACACCCCGGCAGGCGGCGGCGTGAAAAATATCGCAGCGGCCACACCGACAATCAGTGCGACCAGCAGCGCCAGGGGTCTCGGCATCGCCATCAGGAATCGGCGCTCACGCCGGGATTACTCCAAGTATTTGTTTTTATTGTTATTTTTTGAACTTCGCCGCAAGCGCTTCACTGCCGCGCGCGAGCATTACCAGATCGGAGCCGACCGCAACAAACTTGTAGCCCATGTCGAGGCAGCGCTGGCCATCGGCTTCACCAACCAGAATGCCCGGCGCCTTGCCGGCCTTGGTGATGCGCTTCGCCGCGTCTTCCATCACCTTCCACACTTCCGGATGCTGCCAGTTGCCGAGGTGACCCATGTCAGCCGCCAGATCATTGGGGCCGATAAACACGCCATCGACACCTTCGACCGCAGCGATCTGCTCGATCTGTTTCATCGCGGTCAGCGTTTCGACCTGCACCAGCACACACAGCTCGTCATGCACGCGCTTGAAATAATCCTTGGTGCGGCCATAACGGTTGGCACGCGTGCAACCCGACACGCCACGCACGCCCTGCGGCGGATAACGCGTTGCGGCCACCGCACGTTTGGCTTCTTCGACATTCTGCACATAGGGAATCAGCAGCGTGCGGGCGCCAACATCGAGAAAACGCTTGATCAGCACGGTGTCATTCCACGCCGGGCGCACGATGGGTTCCGTAGTACCGGCAAGCATCGCATCGAGTTGGTTCTGCACGATGGGCAGTTCATTCGGCGAGTGCTCGGAATCGAGCAACACCCAGTCGAAGCCGGCATCGGCCAGCACCTCGGCTGAAATCGCGCTGCACAGGCTCGACCAGATGCCGATCTGCGCTTTGCCGGACTGGATGGCCTTCTTGAATTGATTGACGGGTAAATCCATGGTCTCGCTCCCTCTGATGAATTATTGGTTTTGAAATTAATGAATGACTTCGGGATCCGGCGTCGGTTTGCCGTGATGCAGGATGTCGAGATCACAGCCCTTGTTGGCCTGGGTGATGTGCTGCGAATAAATCGCGCCATAACCGCGGGTGTAATGTGGTTCCGGCTGTTTCCACGCCGCTTTGCGTTTGGCGAGTTCTTCGGCGCTGACTTTCAGTTCCAGCTTGCGCGCGGCGACATCCATTTCGATCAGGTCACCGTCACGCACCAGCGCCAGCGGGCCGCCGACATAGGACTCGGGTGCAACATGCAGCACACAGGCGCCGTACGAGGTGCCGCTCATCCGCGCATCCGAAATGCGCACCATGTCGCGCACGCCTTTTTGCAGCAGCTTTTTCGGAATCGGCAGCTGGCCCCACTCCGGCATGCCGGGCCCGCCCTGCGGACCGGCGTTCTGCAGCACCAGCACGGAGTTTTCATCAACAACCAGATTCTCGTCATCGATCCGCGCGTAAAGATCGTCGTAGTTCTTGAATACCACGGCGGGTCCGGTGTGTTTCATCAGATGCGGTTCGGCCGCAGTCGGTTTGATCACCGCACCGTCCGGTGCGAGATTGCCGCGCAGCACCGCGAGACCACCGCTGGCTGCCAGCGGATTATTGCGGCGGCGGATCACATCGTCGTTGTAGATCTTTGCGTCTTCCAGATTCTCGCCCAGCGTGCGGCCGTTGACCGTCAGGCAATCGAGATTCAACAGATCTTTCAGCTCGGACATCATCGCTCGCAGGCCGCCGGCGTAATAAAAATCCTCCATCAGATACTTCTGTCCTGCGGGACGGATATTCGCCAGCACCGGCGTTTTTTCCGAAAGCTCGTCAAAGCGTTCGAGTTTCAGATCAATGCCGGCGCGCCCGGCCATCGCCACCAGGTGAATGATCGCGTTGGTCGACCCGGACAGTGCGTGAACAATGGTGATCGCGTTGTCGACTGCGGCGGGCGTAATGATTTCCGACGGCTTCAGGTCATCCCAGACCATTTCGACAATGCGCCGGCCGCTGGCGGTGGCCATGCGTGCGTGGTTGGCATCGGGCGCAGGAATGGATGCGGCGGCCGGCAGCGTCAAGCCCAGTGTTTCCGCGACCGAAGTCATCGTCGATGCCGTGCCCATGGTCATGCAATGGCCATAGGAACGCGCAATGCCTTCTTCAACCTCGCCCCATTCGCGCTCACCGATGGTGCCGGCGCGCAGCTCGGCCCAGTATTTCCAGGAGTCACTGCCCGAACCCAGCGGCTCGCCATGCCAGTTGCCGCGCAGCATCGGCCCTGCCGGTACATAAATGAACGGCAGACCCATCGAGGTCGCGCCCATGATCAGCGCCGGCGTGGTTTTGTCGCAGCCGCCCATCAACACGGCGCCGTCCACCGGATAACCGCGCAGCAGCTCTTCGGTTTCCATCGCCAGCAGATTGCGGTAGAGCATGGTCGACGGTTTCTGGAAGGGTTCCGCCAGTGCAATCGCCGGCATTTCGAGCGGAAAACCGCCGGCCTGCCAGACGCCACGCTTCACTTCCTCGGCGCGGGTGCGGAAATGCGCATGGCAGGGATTGATGTCACTCCAGGTATTGATGATGGCGATGACCGGTTTGCCGGCGAAATCCTCGCGGGCATAACCCATCTGCAGCGTGCGCGAACGGTGGGCAAACGAACGCAGCCCTTTGACGCCGAACCAGCGGTGACTGCGCAGCTCTTCCGGGCGTTTTTTTGTTATCGCCATCCGGACATCTCCGCAGGTATGGATCCGTCCGGGCCGGCCTGGACACGACGGATGATTTTGCGGTGTTTTTCTATTCTAACCGAGCCGCAGCAGGGTCCTTGCGGTAGACTTTCCGCCTCATTCGAGACGACACCACATCATGGACGGAATGCATCTTGGACACCCTCGCTAAGCCGGCCACGCTGGCTCACAACGTCAAACGTTTGTCCCACCTCGATCTGCCGGGCGCCGGCCAGGTTTATGTCGAAGGCAACTACGCCTATATCGGCCATATTCCGAACAAGCAGCAGCTCGGCACCAGCATTCTCGACATCACCGATCCGAAAAATCCGCGCATCGTGTCGCAGCTCAATGTCGCCGATCCGGATTCGCACAGCCACAAGGCCCGCGTCATCGGCGACCTGATGATCATCAACAGCGAACGCAATATGACCGCCATCGGCCGCAAGGCCGATGAACTGCCGAAACTGCGCACGCGGCTCAAGGCCGAACTCGGCCGTGATGCCACCCACGCCGAACTCGCGGCAAAACTCGGCGTTGCCGTGGCCGACATTCCGGCAGTCGAGGAAGCCGAACGCAATCCTTATGAGCGCGGTGGCTTCAGCCTGTATGACGTATCGGACAAATCCAAACCGAAACTGATCCATTTCCAGAAAACCCATGGCCGCGGCGTGCACCGCTTCGACATGGACAGGGATTACGCCTATATCTCCACCGAGATGCCCGGCTTCATCGGCAACATCCTCGTCACCTATGACATCCGCAATCCGGCAAAACCGGAAGAAGTGTCGAAGTGGTGGATGCCCGGCCAGCACATCGCCGGCGGCGAAAAACCGACCTGGTCCGGCCGTCAGCACCGTCTGCACCATACCTTGCGCTTCGGCAACGAACTCTGGGCCGGCTGCTGGCATGGCGGCGTGCGCGTGATCGACGTCACCGACATCCGCAAACCGAAAACCACCGGCAGCTTCAACTACCACCCGCCCTATCCGGAACCCTCGCATACCTTCATGCCGGTGCTGAAAAAACTCGACGGCAAACGCATCGCGGTGGCCATCGACGAGGAAGATCACGCGCATGACGCCGAAGAAATGGCGCGCCGCCGCGGCCGTCCGCACGGCTGCCTGTGGGTTCTGGACGTCACCGACCTGTCCAATATCAAACCGCTGTCGCTGTTCGAAGTCAGCGAACTCGACAGCCCCTGGAGCCGCACCACGCCGGGCCGCTTCGGCGCCCACCAGTTCCAGGAGAACTGGAAAGGCGGCGATACGCTGTTGTATTGCGCATGGTTTGCCGGCGGTCTGCGCATTGTCGATGTGGCCGATCCGTCAGCTCCGCAGGAAGTCGGCTGGTACATTCCCGAGCCTTGCGGCGGCAAACCCTGCCCGCAGACCAATGACACGGATGTCGATGACCGCGGATTGATTTACATCGTCGACCGTTACTGCGGCTTCGATATCCTGGAATACAGCGGCCGCCGCTGATCACCATCAAAAGCGAGGAGACCCCATGAATCGCACAACGACATTATCGGGATTTCTTTTAACGGCTGTTGCACTGTGCACTGCTGCGGGCGCTTCGGCACAAACAAGCGCCTATCCGGTTCGTCCGGTGCGTATGGTCATCGCGCTGGCGCCCGGCGGCGGCGTCGATACCACCGGCCGCTTTATCGCGCTGAAACTGACCGAAGCCTGGAACCCGCAAGTGGTTGCGGACAACCGGCCCGGCGCCGGCGGCACGATTGCCGCAGAGATCGTCGCCAAAGCACCGCCCGACGGCTACACGCTGCTGATGACCTCCTCCGGCATTTCCATCACGCCGAGCATCATGAAACTGGCCTATGACCCGCGCAAAGAACTGCTGCCGGTATCGCTGGCGGTGATTTCGCCGGGCGTCA
>CBHTVL010000095.1:0-7206 GCA_966096475.1 uncultured Burkholderiales bacterium | reverse complement strand
TGGTGCTGGCGCGGGAGGCCGTGAGGGGGTGCTTGCGGCAGGTGCGGATGAAGCGACTGCCGTATCCGTATTGTTTGCGGATGGAATGGCACTGGACACGGCATTGCCGATGCCGGAGAACAGGTTGCCCAGCCAACCCGCAGCCTGGGTGACTCCCTGTTGCAGGGATTCCACAATATCGGGCGGTTTGTTTTCCCGGTTGCTGGCCGTGTTCCCTTGGCTGGATGCAGGCGCTGCACCGGCCGAATCATCTGAGCGAATGCTCTGAATCGATGCTTCCAGCAGGTTGATGTCACCGTTCAACTGCTGCACTTCGGACTTCAGTCGCACAAAGGACGCGTCCTGAATGGCCCCGACGATTTCCGCTTTGGGCTGGAAGTCGAGGATGTACTGCTTGGCCGTGTTCATCTGGTTTTCAAGCTCAGGTGAATGCGATGCATTGCGCTTTACGTAGGCTTCATCCGGACTGTTGCGGATTTTTTCCACCATCGCACGGGCCTGGTCGTATGCGCGTTTCGCTTTTTCGTAGCCTTCTTTCAGTTCGCGCAGAGTTTGTTGCGCAACAGATTCATTCTTGCGGGCGGCAGCGCGGCAGGCTTTCTCCAGTGCGTTGTGTTCCTGTCTCAGTTTGTCTCTTTCGGCGCCTTGCACGTCGATCAGGCGCATCAGTGTTCGGTATTTGTCACCCCCGGAGTCGTAGACGGCGTCTTCAGCTTCCTTGTATTTTCTTCTGTGCTGCTCCGCGAGGGCATCCTGCATGGCGCGTAATTGTGCCGCTGGCCCGTCACATTCCGCATTGGTTTTCGGATTGACCGGGAAGATCACCTGCGCCTGTGCGGTCACCGGCATCGATAACGCCAGAGCGGTGCCGGCGGCAGCGGCGAAACTGCGCAAAGGGTGAACGCGCAAGCGCACGCCGGCGTTGAACCGCAAAGGTCTGGTATTCAAGTGAATCTCCCCCGGGCATGACCAAACTATCGATCCCGACTTGGTGTCAGGTTGTTGTTTGGATGATGGCTATTGTGCCGTTGAGAACCGGCTTGCCATTGCCACGGGGCTGAGGGATGCGCGGCTTGAGCCGTGATTCCCTGTGGTCGTCCGTGAATGAATGCTACGGCTGGTGCGTTAACCCGTCAATCAAGACTTGGTATGGCGGACTGCAGTGGTTATCAACGGGGCCGCCCGCATGTTTCTGCAGCGACGCGGCCCCGCGTACCGGATTACAACTCCCGCACCAGCAGCTTCCTGAACTTGATCGGCCCGGTGTTGCCGTTGAACTGCAGGCCGATGCGGCCTTCGTGGGTTTTTGCGAAAGGGGTGCTCGCCGTGACCACGCCGTTCAACTTGACGGTGATCTCGGTGCCTTTCACGTAAATCTCGCAGGTGTTCCAGCGGCCGCCGGCTTTATAGGTCGCGTTCGCCGAGGCGACGTTGACCAGGCTGCCGGTGGCGTAGTTCTGCGCCGGATTTTTGTCCCAGATCTGGATTTCATAGGCGCCGGACGCGGTGTTCACCATTTTCGGGTCGGGGGCGCGCACGTAGATGCCGCTGTTGGTGTCGTCCGAGGCCCAGAACTCCGCATAAACCTCCAGGTCGCGGTAATTCTTTTTGGTGATCAGCACGCTCGCACCGGTGCCGGCAGTGACTTTGTCGGCCTGAACCGCGCCGTCTTCGCCGCGCCAGTTGGCGGTGCTGCCGGATTGGGTCCAGTTATCCATGCCGGATGCGCCGTCGATCAGCGCGGTCCAGCCTTGGCCTGTCGGCGCGGAGCTGCAGCCGGCGATGAATGCGATGGCCAGTATCGCCAGTGCACGAGTCAGATTTTTGTTCATGGTGAAGCCTCCCTTGGTGATTTACAGCTTTCTGATTGATTTAATTATTTTTCCATCGCGCCATAAACCAGCGCCGCCATCTGCTCACGGTAGTACTTGCGGATCTCGCCCGGGCCGACGGTCATTGTGACGACCACCAGTTTTTCTTTCGGGTCCACCCAGAAGATCGTGCCGTTGGCGCCATTCCAGCTGTAGTCACCGACATTGCCGTTGGTGGCGGCGATGCCGGGTTCGGTGCGCACGGCAACACCCAAGCCGAAGCCGTAACCGGCGCGGCCGGCTTCGGTGCCGGCGACGTTGTTCTTGATGTCCTTGCCGAGATGGTCGGATGTCATGAACTGCACCGTTTTCGGGCTCAGCACGCGTTTGCTGTCGATTACGCCGCCGTTGAGCAGCATCTGCCCGAAGCGGATGTAGTCCGCCGCGGTGCCCATCGCGCAACCGCCGCCGCATTCCATCTTCGGTTGCTCTTTGAGCAGGCGCACGCTCTGCGGTTTGCCGGTGACCGGATCAATCGGCAGGGGCTGGGCGAGGCGGCTGCGTTTTTCTGCGGGGACGGTGAAGGTGGTATCCGTCATGCCGACCTTGGACCAGATGCGTTCATCGAGCGCCTGGCCGAGCGACTTGCCGGTGATTTTTTCAACCACGGCACCCAGCACGTCGATCGACAGGCTGTAATCCCAGGTGGTGCCCGGCTGATAGAGCAGCGGAATCTTGGGCAGAGCGTCCATCATTTCCGCGCTGGTCATCGCATAGGCGGTGGTGGTCGAGGAGGCCGGCCACAGTTTGTGGATCGGTGTATTGCCGCGGCCGCCGTAGGTGATGCCCGAGGTATGGCGCATCAGGTCCTGGATGAAAATCGGATTCTTCGCGGGCTCGGTGCGCACCTGACCGTTGGCATCGACAATGCCGACCTGCAGCGACTTGAACTGCGGGTAGTAAGTCGACAGCGGCGCTTTCAGCGGCAGCTTGCCTTCCTCATACAGCGTCAGCGCGCCGACCACGACCATCGGCTTGGTCATCGACGCCAGCGCAAAGATCGCGTCGGTCTTCATCGGCTGGTTGGCGGCCTTGTCCTGAAAACCGATGGCCTTGTAATAGACCAGCTTGCCTTCGCGGGCGACGGCAACCACCGCGCCGGGGATGCGATCCCGGCTGATCTCGTCCGCAAAAAAGCGGTCGATTCTTTCCAGCGAGCTTTCCGAAAAACCGGCACGTGCCGGATCAATGCGCGGCAGCGGATCGGCGGCGATTGCAGACTGCGTGAGCAACAAAAGCGCGGCCGCCAGCGCGCCCGTGGTGCGAGCGATGTTCTTGTTCATTGTGGACTCCCCCAAAATGGAACTGCGGATGCAGCATGAGCGCGCCACGGGAGGATCGTCAAGTCGCCTGAATCTTGCGCGCCTGGGTTGCCGGTCTCCGAAGGGAATACGGCGTGGCGTCGCGTTCATCCAATTGACTTCGCGTTCAGTGTGACCCCGGTCCGCTGGCGGCGGCGCACCGGACTTGCACAAGGTCGGGTCAATCGGTTTCGTCCAGCATACGGTCAGTTTCTTGACGCGCCTGCGGAATGGCGTGAGTCTTGCTTATCTTTTGCTTATCTCTGGCTGATTTCCTGCTGAACCAGCACCGCAGCCAACAAGTCGCCAAACAGATCGGGGAAACGACTTTGAAGACCATCACCAAATTTCCGCACCAGTACACCGAAACGGAAGACTGCTGGATCCCCATGCCGGACGGCGTCAAGCTCGCCGCCAAGTTGTGGCTACCGGACATCGCCGCCCAAAAAGGCGTTCCGACCATTATCGAAGTCATCCCCTACCGCAAGCGCGACATCTACGCGCCGCGCGATGCGATGCATCACCGTTACTTCGCCGGCCATGGTTATGCCTCCATGCGTATCGATATGCGCGGATCGGGTGATTCAGACGGCATCCAGGGCGTGTTTTCCATCGGCGGTGAGGCCGACGATACGGTGGAAGCGCTGAAGTGGATCGAGCAGCAGCCGTGGAGCGACGGTCAGGTCGGCATGTTCGGCATTTCATGGGGCGGCTTCCAGGGCATCCAGACGGCAAACCGTGCACCGAAGCAGCTCAAAGCCGTCATTGCCCAATCCTTTGCACCTGATCGTTACCGCTACAGCCAGGTTTATCGCGGCGGTTGTGTATTGCTCCGATCCATCCGCTGGTCGAGCCAGCTTTTCGGCTACAAGTCGCGTGCGCCCGATCCCGAACTGGTCGGCGACAAATGGCGGGATATGTGGATGGCGCGCCTCGACAACGACACGCCGCAGATCGTTGCCGCCCTGAAGCATCAGGGCTTTGATCGCTACTGGAGCGAGCGCGCGGTTGATTTCAAAAACATCAAGACGCCGTTTTTCGCGCTGAGCGGCTGGGCGGACGGCGCCTATGTCGGTGCGGTGGACGAAACCCTGCGCAATCTTTCGACGCCCGCGAAAGGCCTCATCGGCCCCTGGGGTCACCGCTACGGACACCTCGGCATGCCGGGGCCGGCCATCGGCTTGTTGCAGGAAGCGATGCGCTGGTATGACCAGTGGATGCGCGGCAAGGACACCGGCGTGATGTCGGACCCGAAACTGATTGCGTGGATGCCGCGCTCGGTACCCGCGAAGGTGTACTACGCCGAATCGCCGGGCCGCTGGGTCGCTGAAAACCAGTGGCCGTCGCCAAACATCAAGCCGCGCCGCTTTGTGCTCGCGGCGGACGGAACGCTCGCCGACAAAGGCGGGCGCACCGCAAAACGCACATGGAAGTCGCCGCAGACTTTGGGCTTGGCCTGCGGTGAACTGATGCCGTGGTTCCAGCATGGCGAGAGCCCCGAGCTGCCCGGCGATCAGCGCATGGATGATGGCCAGTCCCTGTGTTTCGACAGCGCGCCGCTGACCAGGGATCTGGAAATTCTCGGTACCACCAATGCCGAACTGACACTCTCGGTGGACCGTCCGATCGCGTTCATCTGCGTGCGTGTCTGCGATGTGGCGCCCGACGGCGCATCGACACGCGTCACCTACGGCGTGTTCAACCTCACGCATCGTGACGGCGCCGCCAAACCGAAAAAGCTGCAGCCGGGCACTGAATACAAAATCAATTTCCCGCTGATCGACAGCGCCTACTCCTTTGCCAAAGGCCACCGCATCCGTGTTGCGGTGTCGACGACCTATTGGCCGCTGATCTGGCCATCACCCGAGCCCGTCACACTGACGCTCGTTGCCGGCAAAAGCGCGCTGTTGCTGCCGGTGCGTCCGCGTACCAAGCGCGACGACACGCCGCCGAAATTCAAGCCGCCGGAATCCGCGCCGGCCTTCCCGCGCACGGCGCTCACGCCGGGCGGGCGCAACCGGATCATTCATACCGATCTCGGCAAGGGTGAGACCGTGGTCGCCGTGAGCGACAGCAGCGGCCGCAACCGTTATGACGAAATCGATCTCATCGTCGAAGCCCGCTCGACCGAAAATTATCGTGTTGTGGATAACGACCCGCTGGCCGCGACCGCCGAAGTGACCTGGTCCTGGGAATTCGAGCGCGGCGACTGGAACATCCGCACCGAAACCCGGACGCACGTGTCCTGCACCAAAAAGGACTTTGTCATCCGTGCACGGATTGAAGCTTATGAGGGAAATAAACGCGTGTTCGAACGCGACTTCGAGGAGCGTGTGCCGCGCAACGGCAACTGAAGCACAGCGAAGGAGACGCATGATGAAACGCTTGAAACAGGCTGCCGTGTTGCTCGCCACGGTCTGTTCGTTCACGTCGGCATACGCCCAGAAGTTTCCGGAACGTCCGGTGACGCTGGTGATTCCGTTCCCGCCCGGCGCCTCCACCGATGCCTTTGGCCGGCTGGTGGCGCAGCGTATGACGCAGGATTTCAAGCATCAGGTCGTCGTGGTCAATCGCGACGGCGCGGCCGGCGTCATCGGCAGCAACTACGTTGCCCGTGCTACCCCCGACGGTTACACGCTGCTGTGGGGCACCTCATCCGGGCTGGCGATCATGCCGGCACTGAAGACCAAGCTGCCCTACGATCCGCTGCGCGATTTCGCGCCGATCAGCCTCGGCGCCAAAGTCTCCTGGGTGCTGGTCGTGCATCCGTCATTGCCGGTGCGTGATGTCAAAGCGCTTGTGGCGCTCGCCAAAAAGAATCCCGGCAAACTGAATTTCGCGTCTGCTGGGGCGGGCGGTGCGCCCCACCTCGCCGCTGAGCTGTTCAAATCGATGGCCGGTATTGATGTCATGCACATTCCCTATCGCGGCACGGCACTCTTTGCCACGGACCTCGTCGCCGGTCAGGTCGATTACGGTTTTGCGAGCCCGCTCACCACCGTGCCGCTGACGGATTCGAAGCGGCTGCGGGCGTTGGCGGTGACATCAACCAAGCGGCTGCTCAACATCTATCCCGACGTGCCGACGATGGCCGAGGCCGGTTTCCCCGGCTACGAACTCACGCAGTGGTATGCGATGCTCGCGCCGGCGCGCACACCGCCCGACATCATCACCATACTGAATACCGCCGTCCGTAACGCGCTCTCCGACCCCAACGTGATCAAGCGCCTGGCCCACGACGGCGGCCTGCCGGCGCCGACCACACCCGAGGGTCTCGCGGAATTCATCCGCAACGAAACGGCTTCGTACACGAAGATTGTCGAGAAGGCCGGCATCAAAGCCGAGTGATTGCCGGCCCGTCCGCAACCGCCGTCGATTCGTGACAACGGATCGGCGGCTCCCCGCAGCACCCGTAATAAATTATTCAATAAAAACAAATATTTAAAGTTAACCCGGCGGGAGTGATGCTTCCGGCCCGGATGCACAAAACCACTGCCGCCACTCTTTCATGGTGCTTTGCGTCGCGGCTATGATGTGCCCTGCAGTCCCGATAAAAAAATGCATCCACCGGAGGAGAACATCATGTCGAGGACCATTCTGCGCGCGGCACTCATCGGCGCCGCCGCCCTGAGCTTCATTACTGCATTGCCCGTTGCAGCACAGACTTTCCCCAACAAGATCCTGCGCGTCGTGAATCCCAACGCGCCCGGCGGCAACAGTGATGTGCTGTTCCGGTTGCTGGCGCCGAAGATGGGCGAGGCACTCGGCCAGCAACTGGTGATCGACTACCGGCCCGGCGCCGGCGGCAACATCGGCACCGAACTGGTGGCGCGCGCCGCACCCGATGGCTACACCACGCTGATCGCGGCGGCGAGTTTCCTGTTCAACCCCGCGCTGCTGAAGAACATCCCCTTCGATGCCGAGAAAGACTTCACCCCGCTGGGCGTCATCGCCGACATTCCGGCGGGGCTGGTGGTGCACCCCTCGCTCCCGGCAAAAACCGCGCAGGACCTGATCGCCCTCGCCAAAGCCCG
>CBHTVL010000094.1:0-7225 GCA_966096475.1 uncultured Burkholderiales bacterium | reverse complement strand
AGCATCATGGCAGGGCGGACTGCCATGCATGATCGGGCGCTTCAATCTAAGGGAAGGCGTGTTCTTTGTCTAGCGGCATCGGTGCAGGGGGTATTAAAAATTGTGATTGTTTACATGTAGTTAGCAAAGGTTATCGGCGTCGGACCGATCGACCCCGGGAAACGGCGTTGCAGGGCTTCACGCAAGCTTCACGTCAGCGGGTGCAAGGTATGTTTCGCGGGTCCGTTTGCGGGCGGCTTGCTCCCGCGGCTCCGGCGATTGCCGGGGCTGGCGTTACGCGACGGATCTGTTCGATAACTTGTTTTAACCCTGTTTAACCCATTAATCACAGGAGTGTTTCCATGTCTGAAGAAAACAAGGCTGCGCAGGGGAGTGCGGCGCCCAGCGGCAAGAAGTTCAACGAGATGAACGGATCGGAAAAAATGAAGTTCGTCGGCAAGGTATTCGTGTTTCTGCTGACGGCCGGATTTGCCTATCCGCATATCCTGCAGGACTGATCTTGCATCATCCGGGACGCCCGGCGTCCCGGATTGACCGGAGCCTTCCGCGCTTCAGTCGATAAACGCTTCAATCAGGCGCGCGACCGCCGCAGGCTGGTCGTGGTGCATCATGTGCCCGGCGTCTTCAATCCAGCTTTCGCGATAGTCACGAAACGCGGTTTTGCGTTCGGCGAGCTGTTCCGGCGTGTCTTTCAGATAGCCGGTGCCTTTTGAATCCCTTGCGAATACCCATTGCACCGGCGCTGTGCATTCCCGCCAGCAGGCGATCAGTTCATCAATCCTGAACAGTACCGGATTCGCGCGTTTGTGGCGCGGGTCGTGCAGCAGCTCCACCTTGTCGCTGGCGGTTTCATGGGCCCAGGCGCGCGCGATGAACTGCGCTTTCTCCGGTGTCAGCCGCGGATTGTCGCTTTGCAGGCGCGCCGCCAGCGCATCGAAGGAGCCGTAAACGCGGAAGCGCGGTTCCTCGGTCATCTCATCCAGCCAGCGGCGGTAACGCGCGGGTGCATCGCCCGGGCTGGTGCGTGCCAGGCCGAAGCCTTCCAGCGACATCACTTGCGCCACCCGTTGCGGCCGGATGCCGGCATAGGTGCAGGCGATCACGCCTCCCATGCTGTGGCCGACCAGCCGCGCCGGCGCGTCCGGCGAGTAGATGGCCAGCAGGGCATCGAGATCGGCGTAATAGTCGGGAAACCAGTAGCCGTTGATTGACCATCCGGAGTGGCCGCAGCCGCGCCAGTCAGGCGCAATGACGTGCCAGTCGCGTTTGAGTTCATCAGCGACGAACTGGAATGACGCCGAGGCATCCATCCAGCCGTGCAGCAGGAACAGCGGCGGCGCCGATACCGGACCCCAGCTGCGCACATGGTGGCGCAGGCCATTGAATGGGTGAAAAGTCGTGTGGGCGGGCTTCATCGGGTGACGGGGCGGGCTGCGGGTCTCGGGGGAATGCGCGGCATTATGCGGCATTTGCGCGGCGCAGCGCCGACTGCTGCGTACGTTATGGGCAGCAGCCTTCGCTATGTGGCGGATTTTATTGGTCTAAAACTATCCTGTGCGCATGCATTAATCCGGACGCCGTCACGCCGTAAAATAGCGAGTTATGCAACCGTCGTTCGTCCATCTCCGCCTGCACAGCGAGTTCTCCATCGTTGATGGCATTGTGCGCATCGACGACGCGGTGGCCGCGGCCAAGGCTGACGGCATGCCGGCGCTGGCCCTGACCGATCTCGGCAATGTTTTCGGTATGGTCAAGTTCTACAAGGAAGCCCGCGGCAAGGGCATCAAGCCGATCATCGGCTGCGACCTGTTGCTCAGCAACGAGACCGACCGCGACAACCCCTTCCGTCTGCTGCTGCTGGCGCAGAACCACGAGGGTTATCTGCGCCTGTGCGAACTGCTGACCCGGGCCTACCGCAGCAACCAGTATCGCGGTCGTGCCGAGGTGATGAAGTCATGGTTTGAAGACATCGGCACCGGCGGCCTGATTGCGCTGTCGGGCGCGCACCACGGCGACGTCGGCCAGGCCTTGATCGCCGGGCAGGAAGACAATGCCCGCCGGCTGGCCCAGGACTGGGCGAAACTTTTTCCCGGGCGTTTTTATCTGGAAGTGCAGCGGCTGGGGCCGCAGGCGATGACCGCCGGTGCGGCATCGGTGCCGGTGGAATTGCATGTCGGCCGCGCGCTGCAACTGGCCGGAGAGTTGGGGCTGCCGGCGGTGGCCACCCACCCGGTGCAGTTCCTCAAGCCCGATGAATACCGGGCGCATGAGGCGCGGGTGTGCATCTCCGAGGGTTACATCCTGTCGGATCAGCGCCGTCCGCGGAAATTCAGCACGGAACAGTATTTCAAGACCCAGGCCGAGATGACGGCGCTGTTTGCCGATGTGCCGGAAGTGCTGGAGAACTCGGTGGAGATCGCCAGGCGCTGCACGCTGGGCCTGACGCTGGGCAAGAGCAAGTTGCCGCATTTCCCGACGCCTGAGGGCGTCAGCCTGGAAGAGCATCTGCGCGCCTGCGCCGGTGACGGGTTGACCGCACGTCTCGCCGAACTGTATCCGGATACGGCTGAACGCGCGAAGCAGGAACCCGCTTATCGTGAGCGCCTGGAATTCGAAACCAAAACCATCGTGCAGATGGGTTTCCCCGGTTACTTCCTGATCGTTGCCGACTTCATCAACTGGGCCAAGAACAACGGCGTGCCGGTCGGTCCGGGCCGCGGGTCAGGCGCGGGTTCGCTGGTCGCCTACAGCCTCGGCATTACCGATCTTGACCCGCTGCGCTACAACCTGCTGTTTGAACGCTTCCTCAATCCGGAACGCGTATCGATGCCTGACTTCGATATCGACTTTTGCCAGGACGGCCGCGATCGTGTCATCGATTACGTGAAGCAGCGCTACGGCGCCGATTCCGTATCGCAGATTGCCACCTTCGGCACCATGGCGGCCAAGGCGGTGGTGCGTGACGTCGGCCGCGTGCTCGACCTCGGTTACAACTTCTGCGACCAGCTGGCCAAACTGATTCCCTTCCAGCCCGGCAAGCTGATCACACTGGAAGAGGCGCGCAAGATGGAGCCGCAGCTGGCCGAGCGCGAGAGAAACGAAGAGGAAGTCGCCGAGCTGCTGGAACTGGCGGGTACGCTCGAAGGCATGACCCGTAACGTCGGCATGCATGCCGGCGGCGTGCTGATCGCGCCGGGCAAGCTCACCGATTTCTGCCCGCTGTATGTCGCCGATGCCTCGAACTCGGCCATCAGCCAGTTCGACAAGGATGACGTCGAAGCCATCGGTCTGGTCAAGTTCGACTTTCTCGGTCTGACCACGCTGACCATTCTCGACTGGACGCTGCGTTACATCCGTCAGCTTGATCCGTCCTCGACGTTGCAGCTCGAGAAACTGCCGCTGGATGACAGGGCGTCCTACGCGATTTTCCAGCAGGCCAATACCTCGGCCGTGTTCCAGTTTGAATCGCGCGGCATGCGCGACATGCTGAAAAGCGCCAAGCCTGACCGCTTCGGCGACATTATCGCGCTGGTTGCGCTGTACCGTCCGGGCCCGATGGAGCTGATCCCGGAATTCTGCGCGCGCAAACACGGCAAGCGTTTCAACTATCCCGACCCCCGCGTCGAAAGCATCCTCTCCGAGACCTACGCCATCATGGTCTACCAGGAGCAGGTGATGCAGATGGCGCAGATCATCGGCGGTTACAGTCTTGGCGGCGCCGACCTGCTGCGCCGTGCGATGGGCAAGAAAAAAGCCGAGGAAATGGCCGAGCACCGCGGCCTGTTCCGTGAGGGCGCGGCGAAAAACGGACTGTCGCAGGCCAAGGCCGACGAGCTGTTCGACTTGATGGAAAAGTTTGCCGGCTACGGCTTCAACAAGTCGCATGCCGCGGCCTACGCGCTGGTGGCCTATCACACTGCCTACATGAAGGCGCACCACACCGCCGCGTTCATGGCAGCCAACATGTCGGCGGTGATGAACGACACCGACAAGCTGCAGCAGCTGGTCGATGACTCGCGCGAGAACGGTCTGGAGGTGCTGGCGCCGGACGTCAATGCCGGCGGCTACCGTTTTGCGCCGGTCGATACCAAACGCATCCGTTACGGGCTGGGCGGCATCAAGGGCACCGGCGAAGGCGCGATCAACCACATCGTTGAAGTGCGCGAAGCCAGCGGTCCGTTCAAGGATCTGTTTGATTTCTGCCATCGCGTCGACAAACGACTGGTCAACCGTCGTGTGGTCGAATCCCTGGTTCGTGCCGGCGCTTTTGACAGCGTTAATGACAACCGCGCCGAACTGATGGCCTGCGTCGGGCTGGCGCTGGAATCCGCGGAGCAGGCCATGCGCTCGGCCTCGCAGAACAGCCTGTTCGGCGATGCCGTCGATGCGCCGCGCGTGGTGGCGCCGGCGAATGTGCAGCGCTGGAGCAAAAAAGAGCTGCTGCAGAACGAGAAAATGGCGCTGGGCTTCTACCACAGCGATCATCTGTTCAATGTCTATCGCGATGAAGTGCGGCGCATGGTCGGCCGCAAGCTCGGTGAATTGCAGACTGCCAGCGATATTGCCGGGCGCTCGGTGACGGTTGCCGGCGTGGTGCTGTCGGTGCGGGTGCAGAACACCGCCAGCGGCCGGATGGGCATCGTACTGCTCGCCGACGACACCGGTAAACACGAGATCGTGGTGTTCCGCGAAGCCTTCGACCGTTTCCGCCACAAGCTGCGCGACGACGAACTGCTGGTGATGGAAATCCGCGGCCGCCAACGCTACCGCAGCGCCGAATCGGAATCCGATAACGGCAACGGCGGGGACAATTCACTGCGGCTGGAAGCGCTGAATGTGCTGGACCTGAACGAGGCGCGCAACCGTTATGCCCGCGGCATCCGCCTGATCTGCAACGGCCAGTCCTCGGGCAGCAAGCTGAAGGAACTGCTGGCGCCGCATCGTCAGGGCGCCTGTCCGGTGGCGGTGGAGTATTCCAGCAACGGCGCACGTTGCGAGGTCAAGCTGGGCCCGGCCTGGCAGGTCAATATCAATGAAGACCTGATCCGTTCGCTGTCGGACTGGCTGCATCCGGAAAACGTCAAAGTCGTTTATGGCAGCAATGTCGAGCAGGGCGCTGCTGAATAACGGGTTTTGCGCTTTTGCCCTGCTGGCCCTGCTGTGGACGACCCCGGCAGCCGCAGGCGAGGCGGAATGGAAACTGCTGTTCGATCAGGCCGGCCTGCATCTGCAGCGCGGCAATGTCGAGCAGGCCGAACTGTTTGCGCGCGAGGCCATTGCCGAAGCCGAACGCAGCTTCGGCCGCAACAGCCGCGCGGTGGACCAGAGCATCGCGACGCTGGGTCTGGTGCTGCGGTTTGCCCGGCGTTATCCCGAATCGGAAAAGGAATTGCGCCGTGCCCTGGCGATGCGCGAAAAAGCGCTCGGACCGCGCGCGGCTTCGGTCGGCATCCTGCTCAACAATCTCGCTGATGTCGTGCAGGCGCAGAAAAAATATGCCGAAGCGGAAAAGCTGCATCGTCGTGTGCTGGCGATTTTCGAAAAAACCTACGGCGATGATCCGAAAACCGCGGCAAGCCTGAACAATCTGGGCGCGGTGTTGCAGGCCCAGGAACGTTATGCCGATGCCGAACCGGTGCTGCGGCGTGCGCTGGCGATGAAGGAAAAAACGCTGGGACCCAATAATCCCAGCGTCGCGCACACGCTGAACAATCTGGCGCAGGTGCTGGATGCGCTGGGCCGCAAGACCGAGGCGGAAAAGCTGGCGGCCCGGGCGGCGGCCATTCATCGCGGCGCTCCCGCTCCCGCGAAGTAAATATAACTATTTGTTTTTAAATGATTATTCTGTGGGGCGCACGACGAACTGCTCGTGCCGGCCTTCGACATCACTGACGTCCACCGCGGTGACCTCGGCCGCGCGCGGTCCGCGTCTGGCGCACTCGATGATTTCGGCGACGGCTTCGGGGCTGCCGTGCACAACGGCTTCGACACTGCCGTCGATACGGTTACGCACCCAGCCTTTGACGTTCAACACGCCGGCTTTGTATGCGATGTAGTTGCGGTAGCCCACGCCCTGTACGCGGCCGCGGACCAGCAGATGCCTGGAAACGTGCTCATTCACCGGCATCGTTCAGTCTCCGGCAATTTCCCGCGCCCGCGCGATGCCTGTTGCGCGGTGCGGCAGCAGATGTTCCGCACCGATTTTTTCGGCGAATCCCGAGCGCTTGAACAGCGACAGCGGCTGCGGTCCGGCGCCGGTGATGATCAGTGTCTTGCCGTTTTTCTCCATCTTGCGACGCAGCGTTTCCAGAATGTCGAGGCCGGTGGTGTCGACGTTGAGCGCTTTCTGCATGTCGAGCACGATGACGCGGGCGGGGTCGGACGGATCCGCGCGTTCCAGCAGCGGTTCGATGCGGTTGGCTGATCCGAAAAACAGCGAACCGAACAGTTCATAGGAACGTACGCGGTCGCCGGCGATGGTGTCGGGGCCGTCGTCGACAATATCGGTCAGCGAGGAAACCCGCGCGATGAAAAACAGCGCGGCCATCACCATGCCGACTTCGACTGCAACCGTCAGGTCGAACACCACGGTGAGCACGAAGGTGGCGAGCAGGATCGCGCGGTAATTCATCGTGTAGCGGCGCATTTCGGCGAAATGACTCCATTCGCCCATATTCCAGGCGACCACCACCAGGATGGCCGACAGTGCCGCCAGCGGCACGTGTTTGGCCAGCGGCGCGGCGACAAGAATCACCACCAGCAGTGTCAGCGCATGCACGATGCCGGCCAGCGGGCCGAAGGCGCCCATGCGTACATTGGTGCTGGTGCGGGCGATCGCGCCGGTGGCGCAGAAGCCGCCGAACAGCGGCGCGACGATGTTGGCGATGCCCTGCGCAATCAGTTCCTGATTGGGATTGTGGCGGTCGTCGATCATGTTGTCGGCGACGGTGGCCGAGAGCAGTGACTCAATGGCGCCGAGCAGCGCAATGGCAATTGCCGGCGATACCAAATGGCGCAGCGTTGCAATCGACAGTTCCGGCAATGCGAATCCCGGCAGCGACTGCGGAATGCCGCCGAATTTGCTGCCGATGGTTTCCACCGGCAGACCGAGGATCGCAACGGCCAGCGTGCCGAATACCAGTGCGACGATCGGGCTGGGCACAATGCGCCATTTTTTCGGCCAGGCGAGGATCAGGATCAGGCAGGCCAGACTCAATCCGACGGT
>CBHTVL010000093.1:0-7226 GCA_966096475.1 uncultured Burkholderiales bacterium | reverse complement strand
ATCGGCGCTGGCGCCGTCTCGCTGGCCTATGGCAGCAAGAACCCGCACGAATACCAGCGCCCGCGGTACTGAGGACAGGACGGAATCATGGCGAGCCTTTCGGTCACGATCAGGGCCCTGACGCGGGAGGCGCTGTATCTCGACGTCACCGTGGTGATCTTCGCCAACCGCGCCTACAAGATTTTGCTGGGTGAACTGACCAATGTCGGCGCAGCGGCAGCGGGACACAATGCCACCGCGATGCTGACGCTGGACAATCCGCCGCTGGATTGGGTATCGCTGGCCAAAGGATTCGGTGTGGCGGCGGGGCGGGCGACGACGCTGGATGAACTGGCGGTGCAGTTCAAACGCGGACTGGCGACGCCCGGGCCCTATCTGGTCGAACTGGTGATGTAAGGGCGTTCGGCAAGCGCCTGCTAAACTCGCGACACTTTCTGACGGTCAAGGTCATGCACGAAACCAGCAAATCCATTTTCCACCGGCTGCACGATTCGCGTTACGCGACGCGTTATTTTGTTGGTGACGGCATCGACATCGGTTCCGGGCCTGATCCGCTGTCCCAGTATTACGAGTTTTTCCCGTTGATGAAATCCTGCCGCGCCTGGGACCTGAAGGACGGTGATGCGCAGAAAATGAAAACCGTCGCCGACGGCAGCTTCGATTTTGTGCATTCCTCGCATTGTCTGGAGCATATGCGCAAGGTTGACGTGGCGCTGGCCAATTGGGTGCGCATCCTCAAACGCGGCGGCCATCTGGTGTGTATGGTGCCCGACGAGGATCTTTACGAGCGCGGCGTGTTTCCCTCGACCTTCAACCCCGACCACAAACATACGCTGACCATCCACAAGAAAAAGTCCTGGTCGCCGGTCAGCGTCAATCTGCTCGATCTGATCCGTGACCTGCCGTACAAGGTCATTGTGAAAAAGATCGAACTGCTGGATGCGACCTATCGTTACGGGCTGGAGAAACGCGCCAAAAAGCGCATCGATCAGACGATGACGCCGGTGGGGGAGTGTGCGATTGAATTCATCCTGCAGCGGATTGACTGAATTTTGGCTGGGGTAGGGCGGCTGCGCGGTTAACGTGGAAGTGAGGGGCTGCGCGCTTTTGCGCAGTCCCGCTCGACTGCCGGGTTAGCGGCCCCAACAAACTGCATATGCATTGGCTAATTGCGCTTGTTGAGATTGATTTTGAATTGCGCTCACTTCCTTCCCCTTGTGTTCTCGATTTCAGCTGTGAGTTTCCAGAGATCTATTGCGATGCAGGGCTTTTGGTTGAGCCAAAACTTGAATCCTCCACCAGTAGACATATTCCCAACGCCAGACCCGACATCTACGCCCTTGGCTAATACCTCACCAGTTTTTCGATCTACAAGCAATCTTTCTGCAATACTCGTTGGTAAGAATGGAATGGGGGTGAGGCGATGAGTTTCAATCGCAAACCTTTCATCAATGGTTTGCACGTCACCGCTAGCTGTAGACTGAATAGAGGGTTGCGCCACCAGCCTCTCCATCACCCCCGGATTCTCTGCCCTCCACTGATCAAGAGTTTTATAAACCCAGAATCCCGAATCCTTCGCGCAGTAATACTTATGTGTCGCCACCGTCGGTAACCAGTCCCAGAAAGGGATCATGTACATCACCAGTGCAGCGCACCAGCCCCACTTCTTTACGCCCTTTCCATTCTTCTTCGCATAGCTGATTGCCCCTGCCACCACGCCAAGCGAGAGCAGCAGGTACGCAACCATTGCAACAAGAATCACAAAGCCCATTTTGGGTGATCGCTAGCGTGAATTCGTTAATATTTTTAGTTGCCAAACTCAGATGACATTGTAAATGCGCTGAAATCTCCGGCGGATACGAATCGCGTCATAAACGCAGAATACGCCGCCATGTTTCCCGCGCCAGCCTGATAAAATCCGCCGGTGTCTGATCTCGCATCCGTCTTCTCCGAAACCGGCGCACTCGCGCAGGTGGTGCCCGGCTTCCGGGCGCGGCCTTTCCAGCTGGAAATGGCCGAGGCCATAGAAAAAGTCATTAAAAATCAATCGGTTATTGTTGCCGAGGCGGGTACGGGCACGGGCAAGACTTTCGCCTATCTGGTACCTGCCTTGCTCTCCGGCGGCAAGGTGATCATCTCCACCGGCACCAAGACGCTGCAGGATCAGTTGTTCGGTCGCGACATTCCGACGGTGCGCGATGCGCTGAAAGTGCCGGTCACCGTCGCGCTGCTGAAGGGGCGTGCCAATTACGTTTGCCACCATCATCTCGAGCGCGCCAAGGACGACGGGCGGCTACCGACCCGCGATGACGTGGTCTACCTCGCGCGCATTGAAAGTTTTGCGCGCGTTTCCAATACCGGTGATCGCGCCGATCTTGCCGAGGTGCCGGAAAACGCCGGTGTCTGGCCGCTGGTGACCTCAACGCGCGACAACTGCCTCGGCTCGCAGTGCGAGCATTACGACAAGTGTTTCGTGATGAAGGCGCGCAAGCAGGCGCTGGAGTCCGATGTGGTGGTGGTTAATCACCATCTGTTTTTTGCCGACGTGATGCTGCGTGATGAAGGCGTCGCGGAAATCCTGCCGGCCTGCAATACGGTGATTTTCGACGAGGCGCACCAGTTGCCGGAAACCGCGAGCCTGTTTTTCGGGCAATCGGTGTCGACGACACAGCTTGTCGATCTGGCGCGCGATGCCCGCATTGAAGCCGCAACCAGCGCCAAGGATGCTGCCGAGCTGCCGGTGATGGCGAGTGCGCTGGAGAAGGCGGCGCGCGACCTGCGGCTGGCTTTTGAGGACAGCGGTTCGCGCCTGCCTGCGGTTGCGTTGCGCAATCGCAAGACGGTGACCGAGGCGTTGGCGACCGCCACCGAAAAGCTGACCCATCTCGCGGAAACCCTGCATGAGCAGGCGGCGCGCAGTGAAGGTCTGACCCAGTGTTTTGAACGCGCCGACGGTCTGCGTGCGCAACTGGCGGGATGGCGTGAAGACAGTGATGCCAGTCTGGTGCGCTGGGTCGAGGTGTTCCACCAGTCGGTGCAGTTCAATGCCACGCCGCTGTCGATTGCGGAAATTTTCCGCAAGCAGGTCGAAGCGCAGGCCAAGGCCTGGGTGTTTACCTCGGCAACGCTGTCGGTCAACGGCAACTTCGCGCATTACGTCAATGAGCTGGGCATCGAATCGGCGCAGACCGAAAGCTGGGCGAGCCCCTTCGATTTCGCCAATCAGGGGCTGTTGTATGTGCCGCAGCAGCTGCCGGAACCGAATACGCCGGATTACACCCGCGCGGTGGTTGAAGCGGCCTTGCCGGCAGTGGAGGCGAGCCGCGGCCGTGCCTTCCTGCTGTTTACCAGCCTGCGTGCAATGCGCGAGGCGCATGGCCTGCTGACGGAGGAATTCAAGCGCCGCGGCTGGGACTATCCGCTGCTGGTGCAGGGCGAGGGTTCACGCACGGAACTGCTGCTGCGATTTCGCGAGCTGGGCAATGCGGTGCTGATCGGCAGCCAGTCGTTCTGGGAAGGCATCGATGTGCGCGGCGATGCGCTGTCGCTGGTGATGATCGACAAGCTGCCGTTTGCGCCGCCGGATGATCCGGTGCTGGCGGCGCGCATCGAGAAAATCAACGCTGAGGGCCGCAATGCCTTCATGGAGTATCAGTTGCCGCGTGCGGTGATTTCGCTGAAGCAGGGTGCAGGTCGGCTGATCCGTGACGAAACCGACCGCGGCGTGCTGATGATCTGCGACCCGCGATTGATTTCAAAAGCCTATGGCAAGCGCATCTGGCGCAGCCTGCCGCCGATGACGCGGTCGCGGGAGATCGCGGATGTCGCGGCGTTTTTTGCGCAGGAGACCGCGGCGTCCTGATCAGCGTTCGGGCGGCGTCGGCAGCGGCGTGATCGCGGCCCGGGTGCCGCCGCTGAGACGGGCGCGCACCAGATCGATGTGGCCGCGCAGCGTGTAGACATAATCCCAGTAGGTCAGCGGCACCTTGGTCTGCGCCACGCCTTTTTCGATTTCATCGAGCCGGGCGAGCAGTGACGCGGGATCGCGGGTGTCGTTGACGCTGACTTCGAATTCCTTCAGTTCGCGGTACCAGCGGAAGATGCGCCGCTTGATGCGCCAGTCATACAGCGCCGGCATGATGCGCATCATCGGAATCAGCACCGCGATCAACGGCACCAGCAGCACCAGCAGGCGTTCGATCAGGTTGGCGACCCAGAAGGGCATGTAACGCTGCAGGAAGGGCGGCCCCGACTTGTAATAACGGGCGGCGTCTTCACTGACCGGGAAATCGCCGGCACGCGCCGCGGGGAATTCACCGGCCTTGTGGAAGATGCCGGCGCCGTTATGCACCTTGGTGGCGGCCTGCAGCAATACCGACACCAGCGCCGGATGGAAATCGTCGCGGGCGACGAGATGCGCGGTGACTGCGACCATTTTGACGTTGGCAGGCGGGATGTCATTGGCCAGGTCAACGGTACCGCGCAGCAGTGTGACAGCCGACAGGTAGCCGTAGCGCTGCGCCAGCGCGTCGGCGTGGGCCATGTTCATCAGGCGTATGCCCGGGGTCTTGAGCAGGCGCTGCACAATCGGTGCGTCCGGCGCGGCGACAAAAATCGCAGTGTCGATTTTTTCTTCAATCAGCGCTTCGGCGGCGGCCATGCCGCCCAGCGGCATCAGCTTCAATGCGGGTTTGTCGGCGCCGGTGGCCTTGAGCATGTTGACGGCGAGCACGCGGGTGCCGCTGCCTTCGGGGCCTGCGGCGATGCGTTTGCCGGCGAGTTGCGTCAGGCGGGTGAGTTCGACGGGGGCGCGGTAAAACACCCACAGCGGTTCGTAATACAGCGCACCCAGCGAGCGCGCCGGCGGATCTTCCTCGTTGACGGTGGTGATGCCGCTCTGGATCAGCGCGACGTCGTAACCGCCTTCGGGGTCGCTGAGGCGTTTGAGGTTTTCCACGGAGCCTGTTGAGGGTCGCAGCTCGACCTTGATTTTTTCATGGGCGAGCAGATCCCGGTAACGCTGCGCGAACAGGTGATAGGCGCCGGATTCATTGCCGGTGGAAATCACGAAATGGTTGGGCGGCGCGGGTCGCACAAAGCGATAGGCGATCATGAACGCGACGCCGACGACGATGACCGCAACCAGGATCACAAAGGCGAGTTCGCGCACCGATACATTGGCGGTGTCCATGTCGTCACTGCGCCGGCGCAGCAGCCTGAGCCAGCGTTTCAGCAGCGATGCGGATTGAGCCATGCGGAGTTCTCCGGTTCTTATGTGGTCAGCCAGCGCCATACGAGCCATGCTGCACCCGTCCACAGCGCGATGATAATGGCGGCGGCGATGTAATTGCGTGGTTTGGGTCGGTGCGCATCCATCCAGGCCTGCGCGGCGCTTCGGGATTCTACGACAACGGCTTCGGGAATCAGCTTCAGCGTCAGCCAGATGAATGCCGGCAGCAGGATCACTTCATCGAGAAAACCCAGCACCGGGATGAAGTCGGGAATCAGGTCGATCGGGCTGAAGGCGTAGGCGACGATCAGGATCGCCGCGATTTTGGCGACCAGCGGCATCTGCGGATGGCGATAGGCGAACCATAGGGTCAGCACATCGCGCTTGAGAACTCGCGCCCGTTGTTTCAGGCGCTCAAACATCAGGCTGAACGCAATCCGGTCGGCGCCGCCCACAAGTCATGGGCGTCGGCGCGGGTGAATTTGACTGTGGCGAATTCGCCGGCTTTGAGTTTGCTGCCCTGGCGGATGATCACGCGGCCGTCGATTTCGGGTGCGTCGGCGGCGGAGCGCGCAATGGCGCCGTCCTTGCCGACTTCATCGACCAGCACGGTCATGGTCTGGCCGATTTTGCGTTTGAGCCGTGCGGCGCTGATTTTTTCCTGCACTGCCATGAACCGCGCCTGGCGTTCCTGCTTTTCTTCTTCCGGCACCGGATCGGGCAGGGCATTGGCGGCTGCACCCTCGACCGGCGAATAGGCAAAGCAGCCGACGCGGTCGAGCTGGGCTTCTTCCAGGAATTCGAGGAGTTCCTCGAACTCGCGCTCGGTCTCGCCGGGGAAGCCGACAACGAAGGTGCTGCGGATGGTGAGGTCGGGGCAGATCGCGCGCCAGTCGCGAATGCGCTTCAGCGTGCCTTCTGCGTTGGCCGGGCGCTTCATCAGCTTGAGGATGCGCGGGCTGGCGTGCTGGAAGGGCACATCCAGATAGGGCAGCAGCTTGCCATCGGCCATCATCGGGATGACTTCGTCGACATGCGGGTACGGGTAGACGTAATGCAGGCGCACCCAGACGCCGAGGCCGGACAGCGCCTGCACCAGTTCAGTCATGCGCGTCTTGATCGGGCGGCCGTTCCAGAATCCGGTGCGGTATTTGACGTCGACGCCGTAGGCGCTGGTGTCCTGCGAAATCACCAGCAGTTCCCGGACGCCGGCGTTGACCAGGTTCTGCGCTTCCTGCATCACGTCGCCGACCGGACGGCTGACCAGATCGCCGCGCATCGCCGGGATGATGCAGAAAGTGCAGCGGTGATTGCAGCCTTCGGAAATTTTCAGATAGGCGTAATGCCGTGGCGTCAGGCGGATGCCCTGCGGCGGTACCAGATCGGTATAGGGGTCATGCGGTTTCGGCAGATGCGTATGCACCGCTTCCATCACCGCGGCAGTGGCATGCGGGCCGGTGACGGCGAGTACTTTCGGGTGGGTTTCGCGGACGATGTCGCCCTTGGCGCCGAGGCAGCCGGTGACGATGACGCGGCCGTTTTCATGCAGGGCTTCGCCGATGGCGTCGAGTGATTCTTCAACCGCGGCATCGATGAAGCCACAGGTGTTGACGACCACGAGGTCGGCGTCCTGATAGCTGCCGGAAACGATATAACCCTCGGCGCGCAGCTGGGTCAGGATGTGCTCGGAATCGACGAGCGCTTTCGGACAGCCGAGCGAAACGAAACCGACTTTACGCGGGGGAGTGGACACGACGGAATTGCGAAACGGAAAGGGCGACGGGTGTTACGACTTCGGCTCTTCGCCGTCTTTTTTGCCGGTTGCTGCACCGGGGAAGCCGGGGAAGGGGAAGTTGCCCCACAGATTGCGGGTCTGCGTCGTCAGCTGGTTCTGCATGTCGAGGAAGGTGCTTGCGCTCTGTTCGAGGTAGCGGCTCATCAGGCCCTGCATCGCGGGCCCCTGCATTTTGACGAACTCATTCCAGGTTTCGGACTT
>CBHTVL010000092.1:0-7284 GCA_966096475.1 uncultured Burkholderiales bacterium | reverse complement strand
GGTAACGCTCATCGGAGGTACGCAGCAGCAGCGTGCTGATCGGGATCAGCCCCATGGTCTGCATGATGCCGGCGATGAACAGCAGCGGTATGCCCTCCGCCGGGCTGTGCGTCTGCGCGAACAGCAGCAACATGCCCAGCCAGGCCGCGCCGAAGACCAGCATCGCGCGGGCCGGCGCAAAAGAACCGCCGAAGCGGCTCATGATGATTGAGCCGATCAGCGCGCCGCCCGCTCCCGACGCCACCATCGTTCCCAGTGTGGTCTGGCTGGCGCCGTAAACTTCCTTGGCGACATAAGGCATCAACCCGGTAAACAGCGGAAACGCGGTGAGATTGAGCAGGAAAGCAAAAAACATCGTGGCGCGCAGATGCGGTGCACGCCAGACATAACTCAGGCCTTCCTTCAAATCGAGCCAGGGCGTGGCCTGCTGCACGGTGGCCGTATGGCTGGCACTGCGCGACTCAATCACGCGGGTACTCAGCAGCAGGCTGATGCCGTAGAACATGACGACGCCCATATAGGCCCAGGCCATGCCCAGCGTCGCCACCAACCCCGCACCGGTGAGCGCACCGGCGATGCGCGCCGAATCCTGCGTGGTGCGCTGGATGCTCATTGCCGGCATCAGATGCGCGGCCGGCACGGTTTCACCGACCAGCGCCGTGCGCATGCCGATGTCCGAAGGTTTGACCAGACCGAGGATCGCCGTGGTCATCAACACCAGTGTCGGGGTCACCGCATCCATGAAGGCGGCGACCATCAACACCGAAGCCAGCGTCGCGTACAAACCGCGCATCGCACAGAGCACGATGCGATGCCCGATACGGTCGCCCATCACGCCGAACATCGGCGACAGCAGCGTACCGACATATTGCAGCGAGGCGAAGATCGTCAGCATCAGCACCGACCGGGTCTCGACCAGCACGTACCAGCCGAGAATCAGCATTTCCATTTCCATCGCCCACGACGCCGACAGATCGGCCGGCCACTGGAAACGGAAGGCGCGGACACGGAACGGCGCCAGTGCCGAAGAGCCCTCTGCCTTTGCGGATGCGCTCATCGGATCAATCGAGCAAAATCAGCCAGTCAACCGCCGTGGCGCCCTGCGCGCCGGCCAGCACGGGATTGAGATCGAGCTCCTCCAGCCGCGGACCTGCAGCCGCGCCGAATTGCGATACCGCACTGATCATTTTTGCGACGGCCTGTTTGTGGACCGGCGGTTTGCCGCGCACGCCATCGAGCACCACCCGGCTTTTCAGCTCATCGAGCATGCGCATCGCTTCACCCTCGGTCACCGGCGCGACGCGGAACACCACATCCTTGAATACCTCGATCAGCACACCGCCCAGTCCGACCATCACCACGGGGCCGAAGGATGCGTCACGCTTCAGACCGATCACCAGTTCCACATCGCCCTGCGCCATCGCCTGCACCAGCACTCCGCTGATGCGGGCATCCGTTTTGTAGGCTTTGGCATTGGCGACCAGCTGACTAAACGCTGCGCGCACCGCTTCCGCATCTTTCAGATTCAGCGCCACACCCCTGGCTTCGGTTTTATGCAGAATGTCAGGCGATTCGATTTTCAGCACCACCGGATAACCCAGCGCCTGCGCCGCCGCGACCGCCTCATCCGCCGTTGTCGCCAGCTTCGCGGCAGCCGTCTGCACGCCGCAGCTTTGCAGCAACCCCTGACCTTCAAGACTCGATACCGCACCGGGCTGCGCCGGCAGTTTCAGTTTCGGCAATTGCAATGCCGCGCGTGCCGGAGCATCGGCCATCCAGTTGCGCCGGGCTTCGGCATAACGGACGATGGCGCCAACCGCATCCACTGCGGCTTCGGCGCTGCGCAGCACCGGAATGCCGGCCGCACGCATTTTTTCCGCCGCCGCATCGGGCATACCCATCCAGCACACAATGAACGGTTTGGTCGTCTGCGCCTTGGCTTCAACGAAATTCTGCACATTCATGTCGGCCTGTTTTTCCGAGAACGACAGCCAGGCAATGGCGACATCCACCTTGGGATCGGAGAGCAGGATATTGATGCTCTCGCGCATCAGGTTCGGATTCACCAGTCCCTGCGCGGTGATATCCACCGGATTGCCGGTGGAGCCGAAGGCCGGCACCACCTTGCGCAGCGCCGCACTTGTCTCTTCACTCAGCGTCGCGACATTGAGGCCAATCTCTTCCGCGCGATCCGCCATCAGCGCGCCGGCGCCGCCGGAGCGCGTGATGATGCCGATGCCGTTGCCGGCCGGCAACGGACAGCTTGAAAATATCTCAACAAAATCAAGTAGTTGCTCATCACTACGGGCGCGAATGATGCCGCGCTGGCGGATGACGCCGTCGAACACCGCATCCTCGCCTGCCAGCGAACCGGTATGCGAAGCAATCGCCTTGGCGCCGGCACGGGTGCGCCCGACCTTGGTCAGCACCAGCGGCTTGCAGCGCTGCAGCGCATCCTCGGCAACCTGCAGCAGGCCCGCGCCGTTTTTCAGTCCTTCGATATAACCGGCGCCGACCTTGATCTGCGGTTCGGCAATGATCGCGCCCATGACATCGACAAACTGGATGTCGCTTTCATTGCCGGTGTTGACGAAGAATCCGAAATTGAGACCGCGCTTGCGCGCCACGCCGGCCGTTGCCGTACCCAGCGCGCCGGACTGCGTGACGAATGCGGCAGGCCCTTCCGGGGTCGGTCCCAGCGAAAACTGGCTGAAGGTCGCCATCACGTTTTCAAACACATTGACCAGTCCCAGGCAGTTCGGCCCGAGGATGCGCACGCCGCTGTCGCGGATCGCCTGCTTGAGTTCGGCCTCAAGACGAATGCCGTCACCGCCGACTTCGCTGAAGCCGGAACTGAACACCACCGCGGCCTTGACGCCTTTGCGTCCGAGTTCGCGCAGCGTATCGGGCACATGGCGCGCCGGCACAGCGACCACCGCGAGATCCACGGAACCCGGGATGGATGCGATGTCCGGATAACAGGGCCGGTCCAGCAGCGTCTGGTATTTCGGATTCACCGGAATGATGCGCCCGGCATAACCCTTGTCGACCAGCGCCTTGAAGGTGCGGCCGTTGATCTTGTTGAAGTCGCTGGATGCGCCGATGACGGCAATCGATTGCGGGTGCAGCAGCGCACGGATGGCGTCGTTCATTTAATGGACTCGGTTAAATAAAATGAGGTCGGCCGAAGATAGCCGCTGCACCTGCGCGGGTCAAACCGGAGTCGTGATAGATTCGACAGTACGGACTGTGCTTAACAGGAGGAGACCACATGAAAAAAATCATTCAATGCGGCATTGCGGGATTACTGCTTGCCGCAACCACGCTGGCCTGCGCGCAAACCGCGCAGAATTTCCCCGCGCGCTCGATCCGCATGATCATTCATTTTCCGCCGGGCGGCCCGACTGATTTTGTCGGACGCGCCCTGGGACAAAAACTGACTGAAGCCTGGAAGCAGCAGATCATCGTCGAGAACCGTCCCGGCGCCGGCGGTGTCATCGGCGTTGAAACCGTGCTGCGCGCGCCGGCCGACGGCTACACCCTGCTCTTCGGCACCTCGGGCTCGCTGGCGCTGGCGCCGGCGCTGCAGAAATTGCCTTACAACGTATTCACGGACCTCTCGCCCATTGTGCTGACGGTGATCAACCCCCAGGTTCTCGTTGTCCATCCTTCGCTGCCGGTGCGCTCCGTTCAGGACCTGATCAAACTCGCCAAAAGCAAACCAGGCCAGATCAATTACGGTTCAGTCGGTCCGGGCAGCCCCCAGCACATGGGCATGGAACTGCTGAAGTCGATGACCGGCACCAATCTGCTACATGTGCCTTACAAGGGCACCTCTCCTGCGATGACGGATCTGATTTCCGGCCAGATCACGGTGATGTTCAACAGCATCCCGACCGTGCTCGCGCAGATGCAGGCCGGACGCATGCGCGGCATCGCCGTCGGCAGCGCCAAACGCTCGCCGGCGATTCCGGATATTCCGACCGTGGAAGAATCCGGTGTCAAAGGTTTCCAGTACGCCACCTGGTATGCGTTGATGGGACAGGCCGCCCTGCCCAAAGACATCGTCGCCAAGATCAACGCCGAATCGGTGAAAGCCCTGTCCGAACCTGAGATGGCCAAACGTCTGTCGAGTCAGGGTGCTGAACCCGCGCCCGGCACGCCGGAAGCGCTGGGCAAATTCATGCGTGACGAGTACGACAACTGGGTGAAAGTGATCAAGACCGCCAACATCAAGATCGAATGAGATGCTGCATCGCCGAGGTCGCGTTCAGCGCGGCCCGGCGATGTGATCCAGCAGTCCCTGAGCAGCCAGTTCAACCAGATCCAGCACGTCCTCAAAGCCCTGCGCCCCGCCGTAATAAGGATCGGGGACATCCCGACGCCCCGCTTCAGGCGCAAACTCGAGAAACAGTTTCACGCGCTCCCGATGCGATGCCGGACACAGCCGGCGTAATGCGGTGAGATTGGTCTCATCCATCGCCAGCACGTAATCAAATTCGGCGAAATCATCCGACCCCACCTGACGGGCGCGCAAGGCACTCAGGTCGTAACCGCGGCGGCCGGCTGCCGCCTGCGAGCGCGCATCCGGCGGATCACCGATATGGTAATCATGGGTGCCTGCCGAGTCGGATTCGATGGCAGCGGTCAGACCATTCTTCGCGACCAGATGTTTGAATACACCCTCTGCCGTCGGCGAGCGGCAGATATTGCCCATGCAGACAAAAAGCACCCGCGTCGCCATCGTTGTTACGCCGCGTCGATGAACAGGCGCTGCTTCAGCACATGCAGTTCATCGCGCAATTGCGCCGCCTTTTCGAACTCGAGATTGCGTGCGGCATCGAGCATTTCCTTCTCGACGCGCTTGATCTCGCGGGTCATGTCCTTGGTGCCCATGGCATCGTAACGTGCCTGGTTCTGCGCCGCCTTGAGCTCCAGGCGTGCACCTTCCTGGTTGTAAACGCCGTCGATGATGTCCTTGATACGTTTGGTCACGCCGACCGGAGTGATACCGTGCGCCAGATTGTGTGCGACCTGCTTGGTACGGCGGCGGTCGGTTTCGTCCATCGCCTTGCGCATCGAATCGGTGATGCGATCGGCGTAAAGAATGGCCTTGCCGTTGAGGTGGCGCGCCGCACGGCCGATGGTCTGGATCAGTGAACGCTCGGAACGCAGGAAACCTTCCTTGTCGGCATCGAGTATGGCCACCAGCGACACTTCAGGCAGGTCGAGGCCTTCACGCAGCAGATTGATGCCGACCAGCACATCGAACTCACCCAGACGCAGATCGCGGATGATCTCGACCCGCTCCACGGTGTCGATGTCAGAGTGCAGGTAACGCACCTTGATGCCGTGTTCAGCGAGATAGTCGGTGAGGTCTTCGGACATGCGCTTGGTCAGCGTAGTCACCAGCACCCGCTCGCCGGCAGTAATGCGCAGATTGATTTCCGACAACAGGTCATCGACCTGGGTTGTCGCCGGCCGTACTTCCAGCACGGGGTCGACCAGCCCTGTCGGCCGCACCACCTGCTCGACCACCTGCCCCTGGTGGGTTCGTTCGTATTCCGACGGCGTTGCCGACACGAATACCACGCGACGCATGAATTTCTCGAATTCATCAAAACGCAGCGGCCGGTTGTCCAGCGCCGACGGCAGCCGGAAGCCGTAACCGACAAGGTTTTCCTTGCGCGCGCGGTCGCCCTTGTACATGCCGCCGACCTGCGGGATCGTCACATGGCTTTCGTCGATGAACATCAGCGCATCCGGCGGCAGATAGTCGATCAGCGTCGGCGGCGGCTCGCCCGGCAGACGGCCCGAGAGATGCCGTGAATAGTTTTCGATGCCCTTGCAGAAACCCATCTCGTTGAGCATTTCCAGGTCAAAGCGGGTGCGCTGCTCGATGCGCTGCGCCTCCACCAGCTTGTGCTCCTTCGTAAAGGTGTCGATGCGTTCACGTAACTCGATCTTGATCGCCTCAATGGCGCGCAGGGTGGTCGCCCGCGGCGTCACGTAATGACTGGACGGATAAACGGTGAAGCGCGATACCCGCTGCAGGATATGCCCGGTCAGCGGGTCGAAGATCTGGATGCTTTCGACTTCATCATCAAACAGCGACACCCGCACCGCAGTCTCGGAGTTTTCCGCCGGGAAGATGTCCAGCACGTCACCGCGCACGCGGAACACGCCGCGCTTGAATTCGAATTCATTACGGTCGTACTGCATCTCGGTCAGCCGTTTGATGGCATCGCGCTGCGGCAGTTTTTCGTTCTCACGCAGATGCAGGATCATGCCGTGGTAATCGGACGGGTCGCCGATACCGTAAATCGCCGACACCGTGGCGACGATGATCACGTCAGGCCGTTCGAGCAGCGCTTTTGTCGCCGACAGCCGCATCTGCTCGATATGTTCATTGATGTTCGAATCTTTTTCGATGAACAAATCCTTCGACGGCACATAGGCTTCCGGCTGGTAGTAATCGTAGTAGGACACGAAATACTCCACCGCATTCTCGGGATAGAACTCGCGCATTTCGGCATAAAGCTGCGCCGCCAGCGTCTTGTTCGGCGCCATGATCAGGGCCGGACGCCCCATGCGGCCGATAACGTGCGCCATCGTATAGGTCTTGCCGGAGCCGGTAACGCCGAGCAGCGTCTGGAATGACAGCCCGTCGCGCAACCCCTCGGTCAGCTTGTTGATGGCTTCGGGCTGGTCCCCGGCCGGCGCAAACGTCTGGTGCAGGCGATACGGGCTGTTGGGGAAGGTGACGATTTCCATGGGTGGCAGACGAAAGGAGCAATTTTAACAAATCGCGCAGCGCAGAGCCCTGAATTCCCGCCCGCCACCCCCGCTTTGACCCGATCAGCCTCCGCCGGCCGGACCGCCGCCCAGGCTGAACAGGTCATCCGCCTGCAAATTGCGCGGCAGGTTGTGCGCGATGAAGATCATCGTCACCTTGCCCTTCAACTGATTGATCGTCGTGGCAAACTGCTCGGCCGTCGCCGGATCGAGCCCACTGGTCGCTTCGTCGAAAATCAGCACTTTCGGACGCTTCAGCAGCGCACGGGCAATAGCGAGGCGCTGCTTTTGTCCACCCGAAAGCCCCACGCCGTGTTCCCCCAGCCAGGTCTGGTAGCCCTGCGGCAACTGCTCAATGACGTCATGAATTTCCGCCATGCGGCAGGCTTCAAGCACCTCCTCAAATCCGGCGTGCGGGCTCGCCATCGCCAGATTTTCATAAACCGTATTGGCAAACAGCACGGTTTCCTGCGGCACCACGCCGTAGTA
>CBHTVL010000091.1:0-7346 GCA_966096475.1 uncultured Burkholderiales bacterium | reverse complement strand
GTGCCCGGCGTGCCCAAGGTCGGACCGACAACCGCGGTGAAATGGCTGACCCAGTACGGCACGCTCGACAACATCGTCAAAAACGCGCCCGATATCGGCGGTGCGGTCGGCGAGAACCTGCGCCAGTCGTTGGACTGGCTGCCGCAGGCAAAACAGCTGCTGACCATCAAATGCGATGTCGAATTGCCGCTGCGCATCGAAGAACTCGCGCCCCAGCCGCAGGATGTCGTGACACTGGCGACGCTGTTCGACCGTTTTGAATTCAAGACCTGGCGTCGTGAACTGGATGGCGGTGGTGCGGATGTCCCGACGGAAACGATACCAGCGGCAGTTGTTCCGCCGCCGGCGGCAGTAGCGCGCCATTACGAGACCGTGCTGACCGAGGCGGCACTTGATGAGTGGATCCAGCGCATTGAAGCGGCTGCACTGACCGCGGTGGATACCGAAACCACCAGCCTCGATCCGCTGACCGCGGAGCTGGTGGGGATTTCACTGGCAGTCGAACCCGGCCATGCGGCGTACATTCCCGTCGGCCATGTTTATGCCGGCGTACCGGATCAGTTGCCGCGCCAGCGGGTGCTGGAAAAACTGCGGCCGTGGCTGGAGAGCGACAAACACGCAAAGCTCGGCCAGCACATCAAGTACGACACGCATATCTTCGCCAACTGCGGCATCACGCTGCGCGGCATTGCACACGACACGCTGCTCGAGTCCTATGTGCTGGAAAGCCACCAGCGGCATGACATGGATTCCATGGCGCAAAGAATTTTATCAATAAAAACAATAAGTTATGACGATATTACGGGCAAAGGCGCCAAACGTATCGGTTTCGAGCAGGTGGCGATCGAAGGCGCCAGCGACTACGCCGCGGAAGATGCCGACATCACGCTGCAGTTACATCAGGCGCTGTTCCCGCGCATCGCGGACGACGAAAAACTGAAACATATCTATGCCGACATCGAGATGCCGGTGATGGCGGTGCTCTATACGATGGAGCGCAACGGCGTACTGCTCGACCAGAAGCTGCTGGCTGAACTGTCCGCCGAGTTCGGCGCGAAAATGATCGACATCGAAGCGCGTGCACATAACGAGGCCGGCCAGCCCTTCAATCTCAGCTCGCCGAAACAGATCCAGGAAGTGCTGTTCTACAAAAAGGGTCTGAAGCCGGTCAAAAAAACGCCGACCGGCGCGCCGTCTACCGATGAAGAGTCGCTGGCGGAACTGGCGCTGGACCATCCGTTGCCGCAGCTGATTCTTGACTACCGAGGCCTGGCCAAACTGAAATCAACCTATACCGACAAGCTGCCGGGCATGGTCAACCGCAGCACCGGGCGTGTGCATACCAGTTACGGTCAGGCCACTGCGGTGACCGGGCGGCTGGCGAGCAGCGATCCCAATCTGCAGAACATTCCCATCCGCACCGCGGAAGGCCGGCGCATCCGCGAAGCCTTCATCGCGCCGCCGGGTTCGCACATCGTCTCTGCTGACTATTCGCAGATCGAGCTGCGCATCATGGCGCATATCTCGCGCGATGAAAGCCTGCTGCGTGCGTTTGCCGCGGGTGAAGACATCCACCGCGCAACCGCCGCCGAAATTTTCGGCGTCGATGTGAAAGCCGTGGATAACGAGCAGCGGCGTTACGCCAAGGTCATCAACTTCGGCCTGATCTACGGCATGTCAGCCTTCGGTCTCGCGCGCCAGCTCAACCTCGAACGCGCCGCTGCACAGCAGTACATGGACCGTTATTTCCAGCGTTACCCCGGCGTCGCCGAATACATGCGCGTGACGCGCGAACAGGCCCACCAGCAGGGTTATGTCGAAACCGTTTTCGGCCGCCGGCTGTGGCTGCCGGAAATCCGCAGCAGCAACGGCAATCGCCGCCAGGGCGCGGAACGTGCGGCGATCAATGCGCCGATGCAGGGCACCGCCGCCGACCTGATCAAGATGGCAACCATCCAAGTGCAGCAGTGGTTGACCGAACAGAACATGAAGTCACTGCTGATCATGCAGGTGCATGACGAGCTGGTGCTCGAAGTGCCGGACGCTGAGCTGTCAACGGTCAAAACCGGACTGCACCGGTTGATGACCGGTGTCGCCCAACTGGCGGTGCCGCTGCTGGTCGAGGTCGGCGTCGGGCCGAACTGGGATAAGGCACACTAAGCGCGGGCTTGCGGCCCGCGCCGTGGTTCAGCGGATCGCGCTGAATACCTTTTTGACGATATCGCTGGTGGCGCCGACCGGATTCTGGCGGAAGGCCTTTTCCTGTTCGGCAATCATCAGGTAAAGCCCGTCGAGCGCCTTGCGCGTGACATAGATTTCAATCGTGGCATCGTCTTTTTTCACCAGACCCAGCGAGGCGCCTTGGCCGGCGAGGCTGTTGTATTGCTGGGCGAGGCCGACGCGGTCGGTGGATTTTTTGACAATGGGCAGGAAGCGCTGGGTCAACTGGTCCTGGGTGGTGCGGCGGAAATAGTCGGTTGCGGCGGTGTCGCCGCCGGTGAGGATGGCCTTGGCATCCTGCACCGACATTTTTTTGACAGCGTCGACCAGCAGCTGTTTGGCTTCCGGCGCCGCGGCTTCGGCAGCGCGGTTCATCGACAGCACCAGATCATCGGCCTGTTTTTTCATGCCCATCATGCGCAGGCCGCTTTCGATTTTCTGCATATTCGGCGGCAGCGGGATCTTGACCTTGGCATTGCCGAAATAACCGTTGTCCTGGCCCAGCATTTTTACCGCGGCTGCGGAACCATCGGTCAATGCCTGTTTCAAACCGCTGACGGCGTCGGCATTGCTGAGGTCGGCGACGCCGGCGTTTGCCGCGGGAACGATGAAGAATGAAGCGATGACAAACGACAACAGAACTCCGAGAATACGCAGCATGATGGAATTTCCCTGTATCAGAGCGGTTGGCGACAGATGACCAAAACCGGAAACCGGATTCTAGCCGCGGTCCTTGCTGCGGCGATAGCGTTTGCCGCCTTCGCCTTCTGGAATGCGCGTCCGGCGGCGCCGGCGGTGACTTTTGTCTCGCTGCAGGGCGAAAAAATCACCACCGCAAGCCTGCGCGGCAAAGTGGTGCTGGTCAATTTCTGGGCGACGGACTGCGTCACCTGCGTCAAGGAAATGCCCGGGATCGTCGCCACCCATAACAAGTATCGCGACCGGGGGTTTGAAACCATCGCGGTAGCGATGCGCCATGATCCGCCGAACTATGTGCTGAACTACGCCGAGAAAAACAAGCTGCCGTTCAAGGTCGTGCTGGATTCGATGGGCGAACTGGCGAAGGCTTTCGGTGAGGTCAAACTGACGCCGACCACTTTTGTCATCGACAAGCAGGGCAATGTAGTCACGCGCATCCTCGGCGAACCGGATTTCGCCAGGCTGCATGCGCTGTTGGAGCAGAAGCTCGGCGAAACCTGAGCGCGGCTCAGGTCACGCCGGCGTCGTGTGCCTGCTGATCGGCGTGGTACGAGGAGCGCACCAGCGGTCCGCTGGCGGCGTGGTTGAAACCCATGCGCGCCGCTTCTGCAGCATACATGTCGAAAATTTTCGGTTCGACATAACGCAACACCGGCAGATGGTGGCCTGAAGGCTGCAGATACTGGCCGATGGTCAGCATGTCGACGTCATGCGCGCGCAGGTCGCGCATGGTTTGGAGGATTTCCTCGTCGGTTTCGCCCAAACCCACCATCAGGCCCGATTTGGTCAGCACATGCGGGAACCGTGCCTTGAAATCCTTGAGCAGTTTCAGTGAGTGCGCGTAATCCGATCCGGGGCGTGCCTGTTTGTACAGCCGCGGTACCGTTTCAAGATTGTGGTTCATCACGTCGGGCGGTCCTGCTGACAGGATGTCGAGTGCGATATCAAGACGGCCGCGGAAATCCGGCACCAGGATTTCGATACGGGTCTGCGGCGACAATTCGCGCACAGTACGGATGCAGTCCTTGAAATGCCGGGCGCCGCCGTCGCGCAGATCGTCGCGGTCGACACTGGTGATAACCACGTATTTGAGCTTCAGCGCGGCGATGGTTTCGGCGAGATGGCGCGGCTCGTCGGGATCCGGCGGTTTCGGCCGGCCGTGGGCGACGTCGCAGAAGGGGCAGCGCCGCGTGCACAGGTCGCCGAGAATCATGAAAGTCGCGGTGCCCTTGCCGAAACATTCGCCGATGTTCGGGCAGGTGGCTTCCTCGCAGACGGTGTGCAGCTTCTGTTCGCGCAGGATGTCCTTGATTTCCTGGAAGCGCGCGCTGTTGCCGAGGCGCACGCGGATCCAGTCGGGTTTTTTCAGCGGCGTCGACGGCACGATCTTGATCGGGATGCGCGCGGTTTTGGCCTGGCCCTTCTGTTTCTCGCCGGGAGCGGTCATTGCAGTTTTTCCAGTAAGCAGTGGAGCAGCCGCTCGCCGATTTGCGCGCGGCTGTTATTGATGCCGAGATCCCGGGTGCGGGTCACTTCCAGCCCGGGATAACCGCAGGGGTTGATGGCGGCGAAGGGTGCGAGATCGACGTCAACGTTCAGTGCGAGGCCGTGATAACAACAGCCGTTGCGGATGCGCAGACCCAGCGCGGCGATTTTTGCAGCACCGACATAGACCCCTGGCGCATCCGGACGGCCGTGTGCGGTGATGCCGTAACCGGCGAGCAGATCGATCACTGCCTGTTCCATGCGCCGCACCAGCGGCCGCACCGACAGATTGCGCCGGCGCAGGTCGAGCAGCAGGTAAACGACCAGTTGGCCGGGGCCGTGATAGGTTATCTGTCCGCCACGGTCGATGCGCACCACAGGGATGCCATTGTCGAGCCGCGGCCAGTGTTCGGTTTTGGCGGCGATGCCGGCGGTATAAACCGGCGGGTGTTCAAGCAGCCACAGTTCGTCGCGGGTGTTGCTGTCGCGGTTGCGTGTGAAGGCCTGCATGCGCTCCAGTGTCGGCGCGTACGGCACTTCTCCCAGCCGGTGGATGACCGGCGGTTCAGCGACAACCGGGATGGAAGAAAGATCGGACACAGTGCGACCGGCCGGGAAGCGCCGGTAATGATGGGATAATGACACGTCATTATAGGACGTTCGGGAGACGGCAGTGCGTAAGCATGGCGTGTGGATCGGAATGCTGGCCCTCGGCCTGGCGCTGCCGGCGGCGGCCCAGGACAGCGGCGATACGGGATCGCGCTACGGTTCCAGTCTGAGCCGTGTGTATCTGGCGCACCAGCGCCTGCTGGCCGTGCGTGATGCCTGCGCCCAGGCGTTTCCGGCACAGGCCAAGGCCGGGGAAAAGGCCTATGCCGCCTGGCAGATGCGCCACAAGGGCCTGCTCAATGAGCTCGATAACCGCGTGACGCTGATGATCCGCGGCTCGTCGAAAGACGAAAAAGACTATATGCGCAACGTGGGCAAATACGAAGGCACCGTACTGGAATACCGCAACGGCGAGCGTGACGAACTGCTGGCGCAGCCGCGCGACGGCATGGAGACGGCCTGTGCTGACTTCCGCAATTACCTGACCGGTTCCGGTTCGGATTTCAACCGCGAGTATGCGGAAGAGCTGCGCGTGATCCGCCAGCGCAAGCTGACGAAATAACGCCTGCCGCCGCAGCAGCTAGAGGACCATCACCACCATCGGGTGATCACACAGCTCCTGATACAGCGCATCGAGCTGTTCGCGCGAGGTGGCGCGGATCACGCAGGTCACGCTGAGGTATTTGCCCTTCTTGCTGGTTTTCATCGCCATCGTGGCATCGTCAAAGTCCGGCGCATGTTTTTTGACAATGGCAAGAATCGCCTGCGCAAAACCCGGCTGCGTGGTGCCGACGATTTTCAGCGGAAAGTCGGTGGGGTATTCGATCAGCGACGGCTGTGCGTCGCCCGGTGTTTCAGTCGTCACGCGGCGGTTCTCATGTGTTCCCGCTTGAACTGCTGGTACAGCGCATGCATGCGCCGGAACAACGGACCGGGTTTGCCGTCGCCGACGGGCTTGCCGTCGAGGGTGGTGACCGCCAGCACTTCCTTGGTCGATGAGGTCAGCCAGATTTCATCGGCGCTGCGTACCTCGCCTTCAGTGACGCCGTGTACCTCGACTTCGAATTCCCGCGCGCGCGCGATCTCGAGCACGACGTCGTAGGTGATGCCGGGGAGCACGAGATGATCCTTGGGCGGGGTCAGCACCACACTGTCCTTGACGATGAACACATTGCTCGAAGACGCTTCGGTCAGCTGGCCGTCGCGAAACAGGATGGTTTCAGTGGCGCCGACATCGGCGGACAGCTGGCGCAGCATGCAGTTGCCGAGCAGCGATATCGATTTGATGTCGCAGTTGAGCCAGCGGTAGTCCACGGCGCTGATGCAGGCGACGCCGGCATCCACTGCCGCCGGCGACGGCGTGACCAGCGGATAGCTCATCATGAATACCGTCGGCTTGATGCCTTTGGGGAAGGCGTGGTCGCGTTTGGCCACGCCGCGGGTGACCTGGAAATAGATCGACTGGTCTTCGCCGTCGTGGCGTTTGACGATTTCAGCGATCAGCGCGGCCCATTCGGCATCACTGTGCGGATTGGTGATGCGGATCTTGTCGAGGCTGTACTGCAGCCGGCGCAGGTGTTCGGCCAGGCGAAAGGGGCGCCTGGAATACACCGGGACGACTTCGTAGACGCCGTCGCCGAAAATGAAGCCGCGGTCGAGCACCGGCACATGGGCTTCCTCGATGGGCATGAATTTGCCGTTCAGATAAACGATGTCGGGCATGGCGGTTCCGTTCCGGTTGGTGTTATTGCAGGATCAAAGTGTAAGTCGCAGGGTGCTTATTTGAACAGCAGCCGCAGCGAGTCCCAGGTGCGGCCGAAAATGCCGGCGACCGGCACGGCTTCCAGCGCCACCACCGGCAGCTCGCGGTAGGGTTTGCCGTCGATTTCCAGCTTCAGCGTGGCAACGCGCTGGCCGGGTGCGACCGGCGCGAGCAGCGGCTGCAGGCTTTCGACCGTGGCCTTGATTTTGTCGTTCTGGCCTTTGGGCATGGCGATATACAGATCACTGGTGAATCCGGCCTTTAGCATGTCCGAAGCGCCTTTCCACACGCGCAGCTGCGTCACCGGCTGATTGCGGCCATAGAGCTTCACGCTGTCATAGAACTGGAAACCCCAGTTCAGCAGCTTCTGGCTTTCGGTGGCCCGCGCGCTTTCGGAGGCGGTGCCGAGCACCACCGACACGAGGCGGCGGTCGCCGCGGCGCGCCGAGGTGATCAGGCAATAACCGGCGTTGTCGGTAAAGCCGGTCTTGACGCCGTCGACCGTGGGGTCGAGCCAGAGCAGGCGGTTGCGGTTGGACTGGGTGATGTTGTTGTAGCGGAATTCCTTCTG
>CBHTVL010000090.1:0-7375 GCA_966096475.1 uncultured Burkholderiales bacterium | reverse complement strand
GGCGGCGGCAGCGATGCGGTCGCGCGCATCCTCGCGCAGAAACTCGGCGAGCGCATGAACCAGCAGTTTGTGGTCGACAACCGCGCGGGTGGCGGCGGCATCATTGCCAATGAAACCGTGGCGCGTGCCAACCCCGACGGCTACACGCTGTTGCTGGCCTTCATCGGTCCGGTGGCGATCAGCCCGGCGCTGACCAAGGTGTCTTACGACTCGGTGAAGGATTTTGCGCCGGTCGCGCTGGTGGCGGCAGGGCAGTACATGCTGGTGCTGCATCCTTCGGTGCCGGCGAAATCGCTGAAAGATTTTGTCGCTTACGCCAAGGCCAATCCCGGCAGGATCAACTACGCTTCCGCCGGCAACGGCTCACCGCTGCATCTCGCCGCTGAACTGTTCAAGGCGCGTGCCGGCGTCAATATGGTTCATGTGCCGTACAAGGGCGGCGGTCCGGCGACAGCGGCGATTCTTGCGGGTGAAGTGCAGGCGGTGTTCGGCAGCCTGACTTCGGTGGTGCCGCAGATCAAGGCGGGCAAACTCACGGCCATCGGCGTCACCGGCGCCAAACGGTCAACGCTGGCACCGGAATATCCGACGATTGCCGAGCTGGGTTATCCCGGTTTTGAAATGACGTCCTGGTACGGCGTGCTGCTGCCGGCGAAATCCCCGGCAGCGGTGACCGCCAAACTCAATGCCCGCATCAACGAGGCGCTGGCGGCGAAGGATGTCATCGACAACCTCAAGCGTCAGGGACTCGATGCCACCGGCGGTACGCCGGAAGTGTTTGCTGCGCACATCAGGAGCGAACTGGCGAAGTGGGCAAAGGTCGTCAAGGACGCCGGGATCAAGGCGGATTAACAGGCCGGTTGAAAATCAGGAGCGCGTGATGCCCGAAGACCCGAGAAACTGCGGCAGTGCCGCCTGTATTGTGAATCCCGAAGGTTATTGCTGGTGCGGCCTGAAATGGGATGGCCGGAAAATGGTGCGCGCGCCGCTGCAGCCTCTGCCGGATGCGCCAGCAGCAAAAACACCGGCCAGAAAAACCGCGGCGAAAGCGAAGTCGCGATCCTAGCCGCGGGCCTCAGGCCCCGGCCATCTTGTGTGGCACGGGAAATTTTCTGAACAGCAGATGGTTGATCACGGCCACGAACCAGCAAATCAGTCCGGTCCAGAGCACATGGCTCGGGTAATGTGCGCCGCGCAGCACCTGCGCGATGCCGCAGACCAGACCGAAGAGAAAGGCGGCGTAAAGAATGCGCCGGCCCCGTCTCTGTACCGTCGCTGAAGGTGCGAACAGGAAAGGCAGGGCGAGGGCGAGGAAGGCATAACCCGCCGAGGCATGGCCGCTGGGGAAACAGTGTCCCGCGCCGCCGTCGCTGATGCCCCAGGCCCAGTGCGATACATATTTCGCCACGCCGCCGAACTGCGCAAGATCCCAGGGGCAACTGGTCAGGCTGACATGTTTGGCCCAGTTGACGGCGAGCAGCGATAAGGTCACGCCTGAAATGATTTCCACCCGTTGCCGCTGTGTGAGGCTGCGCAGGAAGCCGAACGGTTTCCACAGCGCCACAATCAGGGCGATATAAGCCAGCGTCGATACCCGGCGCAGATCTTCATGCAGGACCACGCGCAGCCACCAGTCGTTCTGCAGCGCGAAGCCGTGGCTGTCGGCGAGCAGGGCCATTACCGGCCGGTCGGCACCGGCCCATTCCCAGATCACGATCAAGATCATCCATGCCGCGGTGACGGCGAGGATCGCCGGTGTGCCTGCGGCGTAGTTTCCGGATCTAGCGGCGTAGAGGCGGGGTGCTTTCATCCGCATATATCCGTTTCTTCACGGGTTTGGCTTCATTCAGGATGTCTTTGACCGGACGGTAGGTCTCCGATTCGATTTCAAAGAAACCGAGAATGGTGTGAAACACGTTGTCGTGGCTGAAACGGTTTTTGATTTTTTCACGAAGCGCAGCCGGCGTGACCGCGTGAAAGTTTGAGCCGAACCACATCACCGCCGGCACATGGAGCTGTGCTGCGGGCGCAATCGATTTCGGCAGGCCGTGGAGATAGACGCCGTTTTCACCGAGCGATTCGCCGTGGTCGCTGACATAGAACAGGGCGGTTTCGAAGTTGCTGTCGTTCTTCTTCAGCAAATCAATCGCTTTGGCGAGGAAATAATCCGTATACAGAATGGCATTGTCGTAGGCATTGATGATTTCTTCGCGGCTGCAACGGCTCAGATCGCTTTCCTGGCAGGCGGGTTTGAATTTCTCGAAGGCCGGCGGATACCGCTTGTAATAGGCCGGCCCGTGATTGCCCATCTGGTGCAGCACGATCAGGATGTCGCCGCGCGGATGCAGGTCGATGTATTCCTGCAGGCCGGCGAGCATGCCTTCATCGCGGCACTCCGTGTCGCAGACCGGATTGACTTTCGGTGAGCGGAAGTCCTCGTATTGCACACGGCTGGCGACGCCCTTGGAATCCGAATTGTTGTCGCGCCACAGCACATTGACGCCGCTGCGCTGCAGGACGTCGAGCAGATTTTCCTGTTTGTTGATTTCCAGAGTGCTCTTGGTTTCCCCGTCGAGCATGAACATGCAGGGCACCGAAACCGCGGTGGAAGTACCGCAGGCGCGGAAATCCGTGAAGCTGAAAACATTTTTTTCACGCAGACGCGGATTGGTGTCGCGTTCATAACCGTTCAGCGAGAAATGATCCGCCCGTGCCGTTTCACCGACCACCAGGATCACCAGTTCACGCGTGTGATCGCCCGGCGAGATCGAGGCGTCCCCGCCGACAACGACCATGGGACCGGTATGTGCGGATTGCAGGGATTGCCTGGCGAATTTGACCACCGAACTCATGAAGTAGACCGGATTCGCGCGCTGCCGCAGTTCCTTGTGTTGACGCAGGAATGACGCATAAAAGCTGCCGAAGAGCAGCGCGGTGCCGATGACCAGCGTCAGCGTGATGGCCAGCAGCTTCAGACGCGCGACGGTTTCCCGGCGCCAGCCCCGCCACTGCAGCGGTATCCGCGCCACCGCGAGCGAGGGTATGATGCCCAGCAATCCGATATAGACCAGCAGCTTGAGGCTGAACAGATCCAGCGCTTCGGCGGTATTGGTGTGCGCAACGTTGCGCAGCATGTCATCGCTGATGATCACGCCGAAGCTGTCCATGAAGTAGGCGGCCAGCGAGGACAGCAGCAGCAAGGTGATCAGTACCGGTTTTGTGCTGCGCTTGAAACACAGCAGCCCCAGCACCAGAACCGTCACACCGCCGACGGTCAGGACCAGCGACAACACGGCCGGCGCATTGGCGGTGCTCAGCGGATAGATTTCCAGTACACGGCGGACCATGGAGCCGTTGCTGAAGGCGAGCAGGAACGCGGTGACCGCCAGAATCAGCGTGTTGGTCGTGAAGCCGGTTCCGGAGAGAAATGAAAAACGCTTCATGCAGAAGTTAACCTGTTGTTACTTGCGTCGTCCGATGGCGACCGATAGATGGTACGCGGGGCCGATTGCAATCGGCTATTACGTTATTTGATGATTATTCAAGCTGGCAGGTTACGTGGCTGCGTGTGAAGAATTAGTTAACGAATTCGATGGCTACGAACCGTAAAACAATGCGAAATAAAGGGTTTAAAGCCATTTGTGGCTTGAATTGGCATTTGCTGCAGGCCAGATGCTGTGCCGTACGGCAAATGAAGTCACTGACTCGGGCCCCGCTGCCATTGACTCCCGGGATTCGACCCCGGCCCCTTTAACCCCTAAGATGCGTGTTTTCCTGATCGGTTTATCAGGAGAACCTTGGGGAGGGCGCATGGATTTTCTGAGCATGATGAAACACCCGGCCGTCCAGCAATGGCTGACGCAGTCGATGGTGATCTTTTTTGTGCTGGCCGGTGTTGCACTGCTGGTTTTCGGCGTCAGCCTGATCGTCAACAGCGACGGTGCACTGCGCGTGATTGCTTCACTGAATCGCTGGGTGTCGATGCGTGCGGCCACCAAGCCGCTGGAAATCGTCCGTGATACCAAACCGCTGGTGCAGAAGCACCGCTATTGGTTTGCCGCGCTGTTTATCGCCGGCGGCGGTTTTGCGCTGTACGGCCTGCTGCTGGAGTTCAATGCGGTTGCGGTGATCCGGATGCTGGGCCTCATGGGCTGGCCCGGGGATGTCTCCTACCTGCTGGTCGATGCCCTGCGCGGGCTGCTGATCGCCGGTAACGCGCTGGCCGTCGTGGCCGGCATCCTGCTGGCCGCGTTTCCGGCACAGGTGGCTGCCCTCGAGGCGCGTGTCGGCGGCTGGATTTCGATGCGCAAGGCGACCAAAGGTGCCGACGACATGCAGGTCAGGCTGGATCCGCTGGTCGCGGTTTACCCGCGGGCGGTCGGCGTGACGGTGATCGTCATCGGGCTGGCGCTGATCGCCACCTTCGGGCTGATGGCGCAGCGGGTCTGGTGATTTAATCCGGGTAATTCGGGCAGCGCGCACAATCCGGCCGGGTACGGCTATAGTGGCGCTGACGGCAATAAAAACACAGGCCGTCTCACCCACCGGAGGAGTAGTTCGATGATCACTGCACGTCTTGCAGCGCTCGCGATACTGAGCGCCACTTTCCTCGGCCTTGCCGCCGACGCCAATGCCCAGGCCGACAAATATCCGGAACGTCCGATCCGCTGGATCGTGCCGTATCCGCCTGCCGGCACTACCGACATCCTCGCCCGCATCATGGGGCAGTGGCTGTCGCAGCAACTGCACCAGCAGGTGGTCATCGACAACCGTCCCGGCGCCGGCAACAACATCGGCACCGAACTCGCGATCAAGGCGATTCCCGACGGCTATACCGTGTTCCTGGTCAATCCCGCGAACGCCATCAACGCCACGCTGTACAGCAAACTGCCTTTCAACTTCCTGAAGGACATGGACGGCGTCGCCGGCATCGTCCGCGTGCCGAATATGATGGTGGTCACCCGCGACCTGCCGGCGAAATCGGTACCGGAATTCATTGATTACGCGAAAAAGAATCCGGGCAAGGTCAATATGGCTTCATCGGGCAGCGGCACTTCGGTGCACCTCACCGGTGAACTGTTCAAGGCCGCCACCGGTCTCGACCTGCTCCATGTGCCGTTCAAGGGCGCCGGCCCGGCGCTGATCGAACTGGTCAACGGCCGCAACGTGCAGGTGATTTTCGACAACATGCCGTCGTCGATCGGTCATGTGAAGGGCGGTACATTGCGTGCGCTGGGGGTGACCACTGCCAAACGCAGCACCGCACTGCCGGATGTGCCGACGATCGCCGAAACCATTCCCGGATTTGAAGCCAGCGCGTGGTTCGGCATGAGCGTGCCCAAGGGCGTGCCGCCGGCGATCATCGCCAAACTCAACAAGGCGATGAATGACGGACTCAACGATCCGAAAATGCGCGCACGCCTTGCCGAACTCGGCGGCGACCCGCTGATCGGAACGCCCAAGGAGTTCTGGCAGATTCATGCCATGGAAACCGAGAAATGGGCGAAAGCCGTGAAGGTTTCGGGCGCCAAAGTCGAATAAGTCGTATAGGGTTTTTCGCCCCGCAAAAACGGAGCCTCAGGGCTCCGTTTTTTTATGGAGCTGCCGCTTCCGCTGCAGCGTCCGTCACGGATTGTCGCCGGCCGGCAACAACTGTGTCGCCGTCACCGTGCCTGTTAACAAACTCTTACAAAATCCCGGGTGAACAGCGCTGAACCTTCGTGTCCAATAAGCACGAGGAGAAAACCGCCATGAACAAAACCATCCGAGTCCTGTTGATTGTCTCTGCGCTGGCCGCCCTCGGCGGCTGCGTTGCAGTGCCGGCCCAGCCCGGTTATTACGAACCGGGGCCCGTGGTCTATGTGCCGGCGCCGGTGTACTACGGTCCGCCGGTCTATTACGGGCCGTCCATCCACTTCGGTTATTCCCGCGGCTGGGGCGGTCGCGGTTATTACGGCGGCCACGGCTATGGACGCCGTTAAATCCGCAATGCGCCGTGCGCTGCTGATCAGCGCAGTGCTGTTGACGCCGCTGACCCTGGCGCCGGCGGCTGCGCAGGTCAGCATCGAGGTCGCGATCCCCGGCGCGCGCATCGGCATTGTCCAGCCCTTCTATCCGGAGTTGCTGCCGGTGCCGGGTTATCCGGTGTATTACGCACCGCAAGTCCGGACGAACTACTTCTTTTATGACGGCTTTTACTGGGTGTTTCACGATGAGCGCTGGTACCGCAGCGCCTGGTATGACGGCCCCTGGGACCGGATTGATCCCTATTACGTGCCGCTGTTCGTGCTGCGCATTCCCGTGCGTTATTACGTCAACCCGCCGGTGTATTTCCACGGCTGGGTTGTCACCGCACCGCCGCGCTGGGATTTGTATTGGGGCCCGCGCTGGGCCGAGCACCACCGCGGCTGGGATCACTGGGATCACCGCGCCGTGCCGCGGGCTGCACCGCCGCCCTTGTACCAGCGCTACTACTCCGGTGAGCGTTATCCGCGCCGCGAACACCAGGACGGATTGCGTGAACAGTATTACCGCTATCAGCCGCGTGAAGCGACCCTGCGCCGTCAGTCGCCGGAGCGCCCGGTTGTGAATGCACCGGTTCAGCAGCAGCCGGCACCGGAACGTCACGAAGCGCCGCGTAAACGGTATCCGCAACAGGACGATCATGGCGTGCGCCGTTACGCGCCCGGCCCGCAGGTGATGCAGACCGCACCGCGCGAACCGGTTGTGCAGGAGCCGTTCCGGCCTTTGGTCAGGGCCGAAGACCGGCGTGCGCCGTCTGCGGCGGTGACAGCGCCGGCGGTTTCCAATCCGCCGGTACAGCAGAATCCGCGCGAAGAATGGCAGCGTCCGGCGCCGGTGCAGGCCTCACCGCAACTTCGCGCGCCGCAGGCCTTCGAACAGCGTGCCGCGGCGCGTCAGGACAACGGTCCGCGTGAATCGCCCCGGCTGCGCGCACCGCCGGGGCGCGAACACGAAAGCCAGGGCAGGGTTCAAGGCCAGCTCCGCAGTCCGCAGGAAAGAGGGCGCTGAAGCCGCAGCAGTTTTGCCCCGAATGGGGATCGCAGCTTGTATGATCCGCCGTGCAATGCCGGTACGGCTTGTCATTTCAAACGGATATCTCAGGCGGATCATTGATCAACAGGCATAACTTGCGGCTGCTGTTCGCAGCCCTTGCACTGACTCTCGCAGGGTCGGCGTCGGCCCAGACCGGCGTCCAGCAAACCAATCTGGCTTATGCGCGGGGCAACGTCGATTTTTATGCCGCAGGCAACCAGTGCGTGCTGATGATCGACGGGATGATCGACGATAGCGTGATCAAACCCCTCAACGAAGCGCTGCAGCAGGTGCGGCGTTAGCGCTGCACGGAACGTAT
>CBHTVL010000089.1:0-7411 GCA_966096475.1 uncultured Burkholderiales bacterium | reverse complement strand
AAAAATGCGAGATCTGCGCGAGGGTGCTGTCCGGAAGGTCTTTTGGAGAGCGGATTTTTGAATACAGCGGGGTCAGCTTGTCGATGGGTGCGGCGAGGATTTTGGTGTCATCGCCGGCTTCGTCTTCCATTTTCAGCATGCCGACCGGACGGCAACGCACCACCACGCCGGTGATCAGCGGCACCGGCGACAGCACCAGCACGTCCACCGGATCGCCGTCCCCGGACAGGGTGTGCGGCACATAACCGTAGTTGCAGGGGTAGCGCATGGACGTCGACATGAAGCGGTCGACGAACATCGCGCCGGTGCTTTTTTCCATTTCGTATTTGATCGGTTCGGCATGCATCGGGATTTCAATGATCACATTGAAATCTTCGGGCACGTCGTATCCTGAATTGACTCGGTCCAGATTCACGGCAGATTGTCCTCGGTGTGGATGTCCGCATTATAACGTTGCTGCCTGCCGCCCAAGGGCGTACATGCTAGGATCGCGGTTCGATCAATCAGGGAGCGTTTCATGAAACTGTACATCACCAAGACCTCCGGCAATGCCTGGAAAGTGCGCCTGCTGCTGTCGATGCTGAAGCAGCCGTTCGAGACCATTGTTCTCGATTCCGACAAGAAGGAAAACAAAACGCCGGAATTCCTGAAACTGAACCCGCGCGGTCAGGTGCCGGTGCTGGTCGATGGCGACCAGGTGTTCTGGGATTCGACGGCCTGTCTGGTCTACCTCGCGCGCAAATACGGCGGCGAACAGTGGTTGCCGGCGGATGCCGTCGGCATGGCTGAAGTGCAGCAATGGCTGGCCTTGTCCAACAACGAGTTGCATTACGGCCTGCAGTGGGCGCGTGGCAAGAAAATCGGCATTCGCAGCATCGGTGACTATGAGGAATACGCTGCCTACGGCCGTAACGGCCTCGCGGTGCTGGAAAACCGCCTCAAGGGCAATCAGTGGCTCGCCTGCGGCCGCCCGACCATCGCCGATCTGGCCTGCTACTGCTACACCTCGGTGTCGCCCGAGGGTGGTTTTGACCTGAACGCGCATCCGTCGGTGGCGGCCTGGGTCAAGCGCGTCGAAGCGCTGCCGGGCTGGATCAAACGCGTCTGAGCAGGCCGTGCTGAACCGGTTCCGCCTCGGTCATGCCGGTGCCGCCGACTGGCGCACCGCGGCGGATGCCTGCATTGCACAGCTTGGGGCCAACCCGGGCAATCTGGGTTTTCTGTACGTCACCGATCTGTTTGCCGGCGTGCTGCCGGAAATCCATCGTTACGTCGCGGACCGGACCGGTGTTGAACACTGGACCGGGACCGTCGGCATCGGTGTTTGTGCCACCGGCATGGAGTATCTCGACCAGCCGGGCATGGTGATGCTCGCCGGTGATTTCCAGGACGGGAGTTTTTGCGTGTTCGGTGCGGATTCCGCGACACCGGAGATTGAGGATCTCGAATGCGGCGGCGCCCCGGCGAGTATTGCCGTTGTGCATGGCGACCCCTTGCGCGGTGACATTGCGCAACGCATCCAGCGGCTGGCCCTGTGCACCGAGACCGGTTTTCTGATGGGCGGGCTGGCCAGCTCCCGGCACGGTTACCATTTTCTGGCTGACGGCCCGGCGGCCGGCGCATTGTCGGGGGTCGCTTTTTCCGATGCCGTGACCGTGGCGACACGGCTGACCCAGGGCTGCTCGCCGCTGCGCAGCAGCCATGAAATTTCCGGCGCCCAGAACAATATTGTTCTTGAACTCGACGGCCGTCCGGCACTGGATGTGCTGCGTGAAGATGTCGGGCTCGAGGAAAATGAAGAGCTGTCGCGCCTTGGCGGACAGATTTTTGTCGGTCTGTCGGTGGCTGACAGCGATACCTCCGAATACGTGTTGCGCAACCTGATCGGCATCGATCCCGGCAACCGTCTGATTGCCATCGGCGACCTGGCGAAAAAAGGCCAGCGTCTGCGTTTTTTTCGGCGTGATCACGACACGGCGCGTGCCGACATGGGGCGCATGCTCGACAGCATTAAAGAGGGGCTGTACACCACGCCGAGGGGTGCGCTGTACTATTCCTGCCTCGGACGCGGCGGCGCTTTGCTCGGCGGCGAGTCCGAAGAGCTGCGCATGATCCAGTCGGCACTCGGTGATGTTCCCTTGGCCGGTTTTTTCGGCAATGGCGAGATATCCCATAACCGGCTCTATGGCTATACTGGGGTTCTGACCCTTTTTCTCTGAGGCGTTCACGATTCCATGGACGGCATTTTGAGCGCACGTATCCTGATGGAACTGAGCCTGACCTGGCTCGACATCGCCGGGGTCATTTTCTTTGTGCTTGCATGGGTTGGTTACGCGCTGTTTGCCCAGTGGCATGCGCGTACTGCGCCGTCCCTGCACAACACGATGGACCGTTACCGCCGGGAATGGATGCTGCGCATGATTGACCGTGACAACCGCATGGTCGATGTCAATATCATGCGCAATCTCACACGCAGCTCGCAGTTTTTTGCTTCGACCACGATGCTGGTGCTGGGTGCGCTGATTGCGCTGCTGGGTTATGTGCAGCAGGCGATGGATGTGGTGTCCGGTCTGCCGTTCACGGTGAAGGCTTCAACGCGCCTGCTGGAAATCAAGGTCATCATGATGGTGCTGATCTTCGTATACGCTTTTTTCAAGTTTTCCTGGGCCATCCGCCAGCTCGGATTTTCGTCCACGCTGATCGGCGCAGTGCCCAAGCCGCCGGGGAACAATCCCGAGCAGTATGCGGCGCGTATCAACCGCATTGCAGCGGTTACTTCGTATGCCGGCACCAATTTCAACGATGGTCTGCGTGCCTATTATTTTGCGCTGGCGGGGATGACCTGGTTTCTGCATCCTTACCTGATGCTGATCGCCACGGCCTGGGTGGTCTACGTGCTTTATCACCGCGAATTTGCCTCGAAAACCCTGCATGCCCTGATTGATGAGGATTCTTCGCCGCCTCCGGGCATTTAGATTCAGAGGCAGAGCTGTATTTCGGATTGACGTTTTGACGGACCGGTCAGGCATATAAAAATAACGCCCGCCGTCCTTGAGTTCTGTTTTTGGAAACAACATTTTCCGGGAGGAGGAACCATGGCAAACGTTCGCCGGCTGTACTGGTGTTCTGAAATGGCCGTGTTTGCGGCGGCTACCGCTCTCATGCTGGCTGCGCAGGTTTCAATGGCCCAGGCCTGGAAACCGGAGAGGGCGGTGGAGATTGTGGTTTCCTCCGCGCCCGGCGGCAGCAATGACCGGGTGGCGCGCACCATCCAGAAAATTGTCCAGGAGCAGAAGCTGGTCGCAACCCCGGTTGCGGTGCTCAACAAGCCCGGTGGCAACCAGACGATATCCCGTGCTTACATCAACCAGAATCCGGGCGACGCGCATTACCTCGAGATCGGAAATCCGACGCTGATCGCCAATCAGGTTGTGGGGCGGCAGATGTATACCGATTTCACGCCCGTGGCGCTGCTGATCAACGAATTCACCGCCTTTACCGTGCGCACCGATTCCCCGTTCAGAAATGCCCAGGACCTGATTGCGCAACTCCGTAAGGACCCCGGATCAGTGGTGGTGGGCGTCAGCAACCTCGGCGGAACCAATCACCTCACGCTGTCGCTGCTGGCCAAAGCCGGCGGCATCGATATCAAGCGCCTGAGGGTCGTGGTATTCAAGACCAATGCCGAAGGTTTGACTGCGCTGCTGGGCGGGCATATCCACCTGGTCGCGTCTGCGGTGGCGACGGCAATCGGCCAGATGCGCGAAGGCAAGGTGAAAATCATTTCAGTCGGTGCGCCGCAACGTCTGGGCGGCGATCTTGCACAGGTGGCCACGCTGCGCGAACAGGGTTATGACGTGTCGCTGTCGAACTGGCGGGCAATCATCGGGCCGAAGGGTTTGTCGGCGGGGCAGATCGCTTACTGGGAGGGTGTTCTGTCCAGAATGGTGGCAACCGAGGAGTGGAAAACCACGCTGGAGCAGCAGTTCTGGGACGGTAACTTCCTGCGCAGCAGGGATTTCGCCAAATATATGGATAACGAATATGCGCAAACCAAACCGATCATGATCGAGCTTGGCTTGTCCAAGTAAGGCGCAGCAAACATGGCTGATGATGTCCTCGTGCTCGACAACAATGATGTTGCCGGTGTTTTTGATCTTGAGGCCTGCATGGCGGCTCTCGAACGTGCTTATCGTTCGATGGCCGAAGGCAGGTCCGTTGAACGGGCCCGCAGCCAGACCCGGGTGCCGCTGGATGAACCGGGCGTCAATTATTGCTTCAAGAGCATGGAGGGTGCGCTGTTTGGCGACGGTTACATGACACTGCGTATCACCTCGGATGCCGTGTTCGAGGGCAAGGTCGATGGCCGTGCGCGGCGCGACAAACTGGCCCGGGGTCCCGGCGGCAGCTATTGCGGCCTGATTTTCCTGTTCAGCACCCGTGATGTCGCTCCTGTGGCCATCGTCCATGACGGGTTGATCCAGCTGGCGCGTGTCGCCTGTACCAGTGCCTTGAGCGTAAATCTGCTGGCGCGTGAGGATGCCGGCGACCTCGCCCTGCTGGGCGCCGGTGAGCAGGCATGGTGGCATTTGCGGGCGGCGGCGAATGTGCGCAAGCTGCGCCGCGTGCGGGTTTATTCGCCGACAAAAACGCGACTCGACGCTTTTGTGGCTCGGGCAAGAACGGAACTTGGTATCCCCGCTGAAGCTTCGGCTGACGCGCGGGCAGCGGTCAGCGGTGCGGATATAGTGATTGCGGCGACTAATGCCAGTGAGCCGGTGCTTGACGGCCGCTGGCTCGCGCCGGGCGCCCATGTGGTGTCGATTGTCAGTGGCGACAAGGGCAGCCGGCGACGCGAGCTTGATGATGAATGTTTGCGTCGCGCCGGACTGGTTGTCGCACATTCCAAGTCCGGGGCCATTGAGCATGGCAACGGCGACCTCGCCGGACCGGTGGCCGCCGGAATTCTCAGTTGGGAAAAAATCATCGACCTGCCCGATCTGGTGGCCGGAAATTCGCCGCGTCGCGGCCACCCTGAAGAGATTACGGTGTTCAAGAACAATGGTGGTACCGGACTGCAGTTCGCCGCCGTGGCGCCAGTGGTTTACGAACGCGCCCGTGCCGCCGGTCTGGGCCGCAGACTGCCGAAAGCCTGGTTTCTGGAGAACATGAAATCCTGAAGAACGGCGGACAATAAAAAACGGCCGGGGTTTACCCGGCCGTGTTTGTTGGAGCGCAGTTTTATTTAAAGCACCGGCACCATAAGCAAAGCCACCATGTTTATGATCTTGATCAACGGGTTGATCGCCGGGCCGGCCGTATCTTTGTAGGGATCGCCAACGGTGTCGCCGGTGACCGCAGCCTTGTGGGCTTCGGAACCTTTGCCGCCGTGGTTGCCGTCCTCGATGTATTTCTTGGCGTTGTCCCAAGCGCCGCCGCCCGTGCACATGGAGATGGCGACGAACAGGCCGGTGACGATGGTGCCCATCAGCATGCCGCCCAGAGCCTGGATGCCTGCATCCTTGCCCATCAGCGCGCCGACGATGAAGGCCACGGCAACCGGTGCCAGCACCGGCAGCAGGGACGGGGCGATCATTTCCTTGATCGCAGCACGGGTCAGCATGTCCACTGCGCGCGAATAATCGGGCTTGGCGGTGCCTTCCATGATGCCGGCGATTTCCTTGAACTGACGGCGTACTTCAACAACCACTGAACCTGCCGCGCGGCCGACGGCTTCCATCGCCATTGCACCGAACAGGTAGGGAATCAGGCCGCCGGCGAACAGGCCGATGATGACAGCCGGGTTCGACAGGTCAAAGGTGATGACGCGGCCGGTTTCCTCGATCTTGTGGGTGTAGTCCGCGAACAGCACCAGCGCGGCGAGGCCGGCGGAGCCGATGGCGTAACCCTTGGTCACCGCCTTGGTGGTGTTGCCCACGGCGTCCAGCGGGTCGGTCACGGCGCGAACTTCCTTCGGCATATCCGACATTTCGGCGATGCCGCCGGCGTTGTCGGTGATCGGGCCGTAAGCGTCGAGGGCGACGATAATGCCGGCCATCGACAGCATGGAGGTTGCGGCGATGGCGATGCCGTAGAGGCCGCCCAGCGTGTACGACACATAGATCGCTACGCAAACGGCCAGAACCGGCCAGGCGGTGGAGCGCATCGACACGCCGAGGCCGGCGATGATGTTGGTGCCGTGGCCGGTGGTGGAAGCTGCGGCAACGTGCTGCACCGGGGCGTATTGCGTGCCGGTGTAGTACTCGGTGATCCACACCAGGAAGGCCGTCAGCACGAGGCCGACAACGGCGCTGCCGTAGAGCTTCATCACCGACAGGGCCGGGTAATGCTCGCTGATGTTGCCGAGCATCCAGCTGGTGATCGGGTAGAAGGCGATCAGCGCCAGTACGCCGGCGACGATCAGGCCGCGGTACAGCGCGCCCATGATGTTTTTGCCGTCGGAGGTCTTGACGAAGAAAGCGCCGATGATCGAGGCGATGATGGCGAAGCCGCCGAGGACCAGGGGATACATCACCGCGCCCTGGACGATTTCCGGTTTCGGCAACATCAGTGCCGCGAGCACCATGGTTGCGATGATCGTGACCGCATAGGTCTCGAACAGGTCGGCGGCCATGCCGGCGCAGTCGCCGACGTTGTCACCGACGTTGTCGGCGATCACCGCGGGGTTGCGCGGGTCATCTTCGGGAATGCCGGCTTCGACTTTACCCACCAGATCGGCGCCGACGTCAGCACCCTTGGTGAAAATGCCGCCGCCCAGACGCGCGAAGATCGAAATCAGCGAGGAACCGAAAGCGAGGCCGATCAGCGGCTTGATGACGTCGCTCATTTTGGCGCCGGCGCTCATGCCGTTGGTCAGGTACCAGAAGAACAGCACGGTGCCGAGCAGGCCCAGACCGACAACCAGCATGCCGGTGATGGCGCCGCCGCGGAAGGCGATGTCCAGTGCGGGGTTGATGCCTTTGCGGGCGGCTTCGGCGGTGCGCACATTGGCGCGAACCGACACGTTCATGCCGATGTAGCCGGCCAGTCCAGACAGGATGGCGCCGACGGCGAAGGCTGCCGCGGTGGTGCCGCCCAAGGCGATCCAGATCAGCACAAACAGCACCGCGCCGACGATGGCGATGGTGGTGTATTGGCGATTCAGGTAGGCCTGCGCACCCGCTTGAATTGCTGCGGCGATTTCGCGCATGCGGTCATTGCCGTCAGGCTGCGCGACGATCCAGCGGATCGACACAACGCCATAGACGAGCGCGGCGATGGCGCAAACCAGCGCAAAGATCAAACCATTCGTCATGATTGCTCCTAAACTATTGTTTTAATTGAATAAATTTTGCCGGTGCGTAGCCGGGGCCGCGCTAGGGTGCCTTTATTCCGGTTTCTGCGCAAGACC